>JAFGXZ010000356.1 GCA_016936335.1 Fidelibacterota bacterium | reverse complement strand
TCAAGACCGGCCATCTTGGTCGTGGCCAGCAGCCCGGCAAGAGGATAGATCATGACCAGAATATGCCGAAACCAGACATTGATCGCGGCATAATCGGCTTTTGTGACATCTTTACCGACAGTAGCAATCACCGGCGCCGACAACAGTGCGCCGCCCGGCATGGTGAGCATGCCCATAAATGCCGGGGCAATAAACAGGAATGTTTTACTGCGCATGTTGAGCGATTCAATTAAGTCGGCAATCAGGCCCGATTCGCTAAGCGCACCACCAATGATGGGCATAATGCCCACCGCCAGGGCCAGCAGGAATATAGATGAGTCCGTGATCGTGAATGTGAAAATTGATACGACCTGATGAATGGATAGATTAAGAATGCCCAATACAAAGGATGAAACCATTAATCCAAGCCAGATACTTTTACGACCAATGCCAATCAGTAGAATAATTGCGAGCAGAAAACTGAGCCACATTAAAGACATAAAATTTCCCTAATAAGTAAAACGGGTTTAAAGGTACCGAATTAGCTTCAAGTATTCAATAAATTAATCAACAGGGAAACCCCTGCCATGCTTCAACGAGTATGGCGTGGTTTTTGTATTAATAATCATTTGCTTTTCCAGACAGTGAGGGCTAAAAGAGGAATAATTTCTTTAATTTGTCATCCTTGCAGATCAGATTTTCTCAATACTGAAAAACAAGTGGTTTAACGGGAGAAATTTATGAATAAAGTCTTGATAACAGGATCTCTTGGTCAAATTGGATCTGAATTAGCCAATGCATTAAGTGAACGCTATGGGGTTGACAATGTGATTGTGTCTGATGTCCGGGCTAAAACCTGTGATGATCAAATATCCGGTTGTGAATGTGCTGTGCTGGATGTTACTGATCCGGCCCAGATTGCATCACTGGTAAAAAAACACAATATCAAGATCATTTATCATCTGGCTGCCCTGCTTTCAGCCGTTGCGGAGGCAAAACCACAAACAGCCTGGAATGTCAATATAAACGGGTTATATAATATCCTTGAAGTTGCCCGTGAATTTGGTTGTGCGGTTTTTACACCAAGCAGTATTGGCGCATTTGGACTGTCGACACCGCACGACAAGACCCCGCAGGAAACGATTCAACGCCCGAATACCATGTACGGTGTCACAAAAGTGGCCGGGGAACTGCTCTGTGATTATTACCATAAACGCTTTGGTGTCGATACTCGTGGTTTGCGCTATCCTGGAATTATTTCCTATAAAACATTGCCAGGTGGAGGAACTACAGATTATGCTGTGGAAATCTATTATGAAGCTATAAAGAGTAAAAAATATACTTGTTTTTTGAAACCGGGTACTTATCTTGACATGATGTATATGCCCGATGCCATCAAAGCCGCGATAAATTTAATGGAAGCCGATCAGAAAAAACTGATTCACCGAAATGCCTTTAACGTAACGGCCATGAGTTTTGAACCGGATATGCTGGCGGCATCAATCCGGAAAAAGATACCCGACTTCAGAATTGATTATAAAATTGATCCGGTTCGCCAGGGAATTGCCGAATCCTGGCCCAATTCCATGGACGATTCAGCAGCCCGGGAAGAATGGGGCTGGCAGCCGGAATACGATCTGGAAAAAATGACAGAAGATATGTTGACCCACTTGAGAGAGAAGCTGGTCGGATGATTTACGGAATTGGCACAGATCTGATTGAAGTGGATCGGATCGCAAAACAGATCGATGGAGATACCCTTTTCAAAGAAAAAATATTTTCTAAAAAGGAAATCGAATACTGCGAATCCTTTAGGGTGAATAAAGCCCAACATTATGCAGCGCGTTACGCCGCCAAAGAGGCTTTTTTTAAGGCGCTCGGTACCGGTTATCGGGGCGGGCTTGCGTTTAATGAGATTTCCATAGAAAATGATGATCTGGGAAAACCGGAGGCCATATTGAATGGAAAGGCAAGGGATTACGCGATCGATCATGCATTTGGGAACATCCATATATCCTTGTCTCATTTAAAAGAACTGGCGACTGCAACCGTAATTATAGAGAAGTAAAGAAAAGCATGTACGGAAAAATACAGGACGAGCTTCGGGCAGAATTACTGTCTCTTCGCGAAAAAGGTCTTTATAAAAAAGAACGAATCATTACAACACCACAAGGAGGCAGTATTCGCGTTTCAGGAGGAGATTCGGTGTTGAATTTTTGTGCCAACAACTACCTTGGATTATCAAATCATCCGGAAATTGTTAAGGCAGCCCAGGAGACTGTCAGAAATTGGGGCTACGGACTATCCTCGGTCCGTTTTATTTGCGGAACTCAGGCGATTCATAAGGAATTGGAGGAAAGAATTGCCGCTTTTCTTGGAACCGATGACGCTATTTTATATGCCGCCGCCTTCGATGCTAATGGCGGTGTGTTTGAACCACTGCTGGGGGCAGATTCAGTGATCATTTCTGATGAATTGAATCACGCTTCAATCATCGATGGTGTCAGGCTGTGTAAAGCAAAGCGGTTTCGGTACAAACATTCGGATATAGAAGATCTGGAATGGTGTCTGCAGCAATCGGAATCGGCCAAATATCGGCTGATTGCCACTGATGGCGTTTTTTCCATGGATGGGGATATTGCCAGATTGGATAAAATTTGCGATCTGGCCGAAAAATATGATGCATTAGTAATGGTGGACGATTCTCATGCAACCGGTTATATCGGCCCTAATGGTCGGGGAACAGCTGAATATCATGGGGTGATAGGACGGGTGGACATTATTACAACCACATTTGGAAAAGCATTGGGAGGTGCATCCGGTGGTTGTACGGCCGGGCGCAAAGAAATTATAGAGATGTTACGACAGCGGTCCCGACCCTACCTGTTTTCAAATTCTCTGGCGCCAGTGATCGTCGGTACAACCCTGAAGGTCATTGAGATACTTGAAAGGTCTAATGATTTACGGGACAAATTAATTGAAAACGCACGCTATTTCAGAGAACATATGACCGAAGCGGGTTTTCAAATTGTAAACGGTGATACCGCCATTGTTCCGGTAATGATATATCATGAACCGTTAGCACTGAAAATGGCGGATATGCTTTTGTCTGAAGGGGTGTATGTCATCGGTTTTGCCTATCCCGTGGTTCCGTTGGGGAAAGCCCGGATTCGTGTCCAGTTGTCAGCGGCCCATAACCGTATCAACCTGGATCATACCATTGCAGCGTTTATAAAAATTGGCCGGCAATTGAATATGCTCGGTAAAACAAAGGATGATATTCTGGAAATGTTTATATAGATTACGTTGTCTGTTGTTTGCTTTTTGACGATTACGAATGAACGAAATAATTATAGAATAATAAAGGGAGAATTCTATGACGAATATCGGTTCATACGATGAGCGGTTGGAAGCCTTTTGCTGGTCTATTGCAGAAGAAGAATTGGATTATTCTGATGCGGAAACCAAAAATATTGGCTGGTACTGTTCTGACCGGATTTGCAGGATGGGCAAATCTGGAAAACCGGCGTTGATCTGGGAAGGTCACGACGGCACAATGAAGCAGTATACATTTAATGATGTTCGGCTCGCCTCAAATACGATTGGTAATTTTCTTAAAAATCTAGGTTTGAAAAATGAGGACCGGGTGTGTCTGTTTATGGACAAAATCCCGGAACTCTACTTTAGCTTCTTGGGAGTTTTGAAGATTGGGGCGATTGTCCAGCCTCTCTTTTCGGCCTTTGGGGACGAATCGCTGCATGTCCGATTGGCGAATGCGGAAACAAAGGCAATTATTACCCAAAGGAAACATGTTGGGAAAGTCCGCAGGATACTGGACCAGTCGCCCTACCTGAAGCATATAATTATTGTCGACTATGACGGCAAACACCCATTGCGTGAACGAGAGATTGTGTTCAATCTGGAAGAGTCGATACCCGTTGAAGAATTTGATATTTTTCCGGTGAACACAGAATCACCCTCGGTGTTGCATTATACTTCCGGAACTACCGGGCAGCCCAAAGGCGTCAAGCATGTTCATTATTCACTGATATCACAATATCTGACGACAAAATGGGTGCTGGATTTGCAGGATGATGACAGATATTGGTGTACGGCAGATCCTGGTTGGGTGACCGGAACATCTTATGGGATTATTGGTCCCTGGAGTTTGGGAGTTACTCAATGTGTTTTGGACAAGGGTTTTTCAGCAGAAAACTGGTATCAGTTTATTGAAAAATATAATATTAGCGTCTGGTATTCAGCACCAACGGCCATCCGTTCCCTGATGAAAGCGGGCGATGAAATTGTCAAAAAATATAATCTGTCTTCTTTGCGGCATTTGGCGAGTGTCGGCGAGCCCCTGAATGCCGAAGCGGTTATCTGGTCTGAGAAAGTTTACGGATTGCCATTTCTGGATACTTACTGGCAGACCGAAACCGGCTCCATAATGATTAGCAATTTTCCAGGTATGCCGATTCGGCCAGGCTCCATGGGTAAACCTTTTCCGGGAATTGTCGGAACGATCGTAAACACCAAAAGTTTTGAACCATTAGAAATCCCTGGCGATATTGGTTTAATTGCGTTTAAACCAGGTTGGCCGGCCATGATGCGGAATTATTGGAATAACGAAGAAACGTATCAAAGCAAATTTAAAAATGGTTGGTATATTCCCGGCGACCGGGCCCGCCTGGACAGTGATGGTTATTTTTGGTTCGTGGGCAGAGATGACGATGTAATCAATACTGCCGGACATCTGGTAAGTCCTTTTGAAGTCGAGTCGGCATTACTGGAGACGGAGCAGGTTGCTGAATCAGCAGTCGTATCGAAACCCGATGAAATCAACATGGAGGTTGTCAAGGCCTTTGTGACGCTAAAGCCGGGTTTCACGCCAAGTCCCGATACTGAATTAAAAATCATGAATTATATACGCAAGAAATTATCGCCGCTGGCGATGCCGCAGGAAATCGAATTCGTTAAATCATTACCTAAAACCCGCAGTGGTAAAATCATGCGCCGACTGCTGCACGCTCAGGAGTGGGGCGAAGAGATTGGCGATACATCAACCCTGGAAGACGAAGATTAAAACGCAGATAAGGAGGAAAAAATGTCAGAAGAGATGAAGGATATTGTGTTAAAATATGTTATTGAAGAGTATCTAGAGGACGAAGACGAAGAAATCGGTTATGATACACCATTGATTTCCGGTGGAATTGTGGATTCTTTTTCGATGGTATCTCTGAAGCGATTTCTGGAAAACAGGTACCACATTTCCATACCTGATGACCATGCAACGCCGGAGGCTTTTGATACAGTAACGAAAATTACCGCACTGGTTAATAGTTATCTATGACAGTGGATATAATTATTACCATTATGTCATTCCAATTAAAACTC
>JAFGXZ010000355.1 GCA_016936335.1 Fidelibacterota bacterium | reverse complement strand
TCTATGGCGCTATAAATTACGCCGGGTGCTGACAGTGAAAGAGAGCTTGGATTTGACTTTTAGGATGAGTATTATTAAATAGATGGTAATTATCGATACCAAAAGAGGAAAGTGTAAATAGTGAGTAATGTCTGTGCCCCGACGAAGGAATCGTATAAAAACAGATCGTTTTGAAATGGTCACAGTCATCCAACTATCGTTCAATAGTGAGGAAAAATCATGACGAAATTAAAAGTCTTTACCGTGCTACTCATGTCCGTTGTGTTCCTGTCCGCTCAGCCGGATCTCATTAGTGAAGGGCAGGTGAATGCACTGAAAATTCTGGCGGAACGAAATGGCTTTACCGAACAGCAGATGGATCAGTTTTTACTGCAGCGCTACGGAAAACCGATGGCAGAATTGAACAAGACCGAAGGGATCGAACTGATAAAACTGTTTCAGAGTCCAAATCCACCCAAACCCGCTGACCTTGCACCATCATTAGCGACAATGCCGGGGACCGTGGTGCCGCCCACCCTGGCCACCATCCTCGAAGTGGGGATGTCCAAGCGATTTCACCTCGTTGATAATAATATTATCGAGGGCAAAATTATTAAGATTGAGGATGGTATCTGCCAGATTGAGACGGTTGATGGTCTGTTATTTATTTCCAAAAGTGATATTCTGGATGAAGTCGTCAAAGTCAGCAAGAAAGACGGTACCCGGTATTCCGGTCCGGTGATCAATGAAACACCGGAAGATATTACTATCCGGTCCAACTACGGGGATGTCTGTATCAGTAAACGGGATATCCGGGACTTTGACCGCTATCACGGCGGCAAACTGATTCCCATGACCGAGGATGTTCGGCGTTTTTTCCGCGGGGAAGCGCAACTCATCTCGATCATGATGGATCCAACGGCGTTCTTACTTGAGGAACAGACCTTTTACATAAGCGGTTTATCCATGGGATATGGATTTTCTGACAATTTCATGCTGACGACAAAATTCGGATCGGGATTCTCCGGTGATCTCAACATTTACCCCAAAATCAGGTTGTTTCATCGTCAGACCGGCAGCCAGGAAACGGCGGCTACGGTCGGGCTGAGCATTCACCGGGCTTATCCGTTGACATCCCTGGTGGCAAAATATTCCCATACCATTTTGGATAGTAGCGGTCAGGCGATCAATGAGATCAAGGGAATTAATGTATCCGATGATGTCTTGATGGATAAAAAGGCCACCAACGTCTATTCGGAACTGTACGTTGTCATTTCAAAACGAAAAAGCCTTGAAAGCGGCCGGGGTAAAGCCGGCTGGACGCTGGGGATGAAAACCAGTAGCTTTAATCAGATTAAGCCGGAGCTGCAGAGCGGTTATACCTGGAGTAACGACGCGCAGTTTAAAATCCCTTTCCGGATCTGGATGGCCTTCGAATACGATCTCCGGAAAAACCTGAAATTCATTTCAAAAATCTGGGTCGACAATTCCAACCGAACCCGCGATGTGGAAAATGTGATCAGGGATTATGTGGGGGACGACACGCCCTTTGTTCTGGATTCACCAGCGGGGAAGTACAGCCTGGTTGATTTTGATTTTGGATTTTTATATGCGCTGTCTGAAAATTTTCGGATTGGAGTGCATTTCCAGCAGCCCTTTCTGGATTTTTACTGGGAATTCTTTGAGTTCTAAATTCCCGGGTTTTTGATGAAGCGGTTAATCGCCTGTGTGCTATTCGGTCTCTGCGCGAGTCATTGTTATAATAATGCTCATCTCAGGACAACCCGGGCGTTAGATACGGGTGAGCGAGCCAACTCTTTCAGTATTGTATCGGCGATTGGCGGGCCGTCTCCGGGCGGTAGTTTATATTCCGGGATATCCGGCCTTCGGGTGGAAACATCCTTTTTGAAAGGGAGTGGTATCGGTGAGCACGGTCTGTATCTTGCTGCGGGTGTGGCGGGTACTGAAGGGACCAGTTACATTATCGGGTACGATAAAAACAGATACATATCACTCAATCATGACAGCCCTTTCAAATTGGGAATCCAGGGAGAAATTGGCATATCATCGGGTCGTCTCAATAGTGTCGGAATCCAACTGCGTCCGTTTCTATGCAGTATGACCAGCAGTACTACCCAGCGTTACTATGGGTTTCATTCCCTTCTATCCTATAGCAATGTTGAAGACGTTCTCGGGATGTATTTGCCGGATAACACTGTCCATAAATTCTCCAGTGTCGGCGTGGGAGTGACACTCGGTAAAGAATCAGCCGGCAAGCGCCATTCCGTACAACGCCAATGGGATGTATCATTGGTCAGAAGCTATTTAAGGGAACCAAAGGCACAGGATACCCAAATTATGATGGCTTTTAGTGTTGGTTTGAACAGTTTTAATACATCAAAAAAAGTCAAAACTCCGGTCTATGAACCTGGTGATTTTATCTTCGATCCTGAGACCGGATTCAAACTCGAAGAGAGAAAACCAGCCGGTGAAATCCCGAAATTCGATCCGGAAACCGGTCAGCCTGTGGCCCCGGATACGACAGAAAAAGCGCCCGAATTTGACCCTGAAACGGGATTGCCGGTATGCGAATAATCGGCGTTGATGATTGAATAAAATACCAATGCCTGCAAAAACCCCTTTAACCCGGCGGATCAAATAGTTCAGAAGACAGCATTCACGATTCACATTTAATGAAATTATCCGTATATTTCCCCGCGTTTTCAAAATGTATCTTTGTGTCATAGAGTCTTAGTGGTAAAAAGGAATTTACATGAAAATTGATCTGATTGTGGGCGCCCGGCCCAACTATATGAAAGCCGCCCCGATCTACCGGGAACTAATGAAATATCCCGATGAATTTCGCTGCCGTCTGGTGCACACGGGTCAGCATTACGACGAGAAAATGTCGGATATCTTTTTCCGGGAACTGGAACTGCCCAAACCCCATATCTATCTCGGGGTGGGCTCCGGCCGCCATGGCGAGCAGACCGGCAAGATTATGATTGAGTACGAAAAGGCCATTCTCGATGATCAGCCGGAGCTGGTGCTGGTTGCCGGTGATGTGAATTCCACGGTGGCCTGTTCTTTAGTCGCCGTCAAACTGCATATCAAAGTCGGTCACATTGAAGGCGGCCTGCGTTCCCGGGACTGGGGCATGCCCGAAGAGATCAACCGTATCGTCACCGATAACATCTCCGATTACCTCTTTACCACCAGCCGGGAC
>JAFGXZ010000354.1 GCA_016936335.1 Fidelibacterota bacterium | reverse complement strand
GCCGATAATTTAAATTTCCCGGAAGGTCCGACCTGGAATGGTCAATCATCGCTGTATGTGTCCAATTGTTATAGCGACTGGATAACGGAAATTCACGATGGAATTACCGATACTTTTCTGGTCCAATCTGAAAATATTCCTGAATTCAACCGGACAAATGGTCTACTGTTTCACAATAATATTCTCTATGCCTGTGATTTCGGAAATAAGGCTATCCTGAAAATCGATGCAAAAAAAACCGTGACAATTCTTAGTACCGGCATACCCGAACGTCCCTTACAGCGCCCCAATGATCTGGCGATGGGACCGGATGGTTTTCTCTATGTTACCGATCCCTTCCATTATAACAGAAATAATCCTGACGGTGCGGTGTATAAAATTCACCCGGAAACCGGAGCGACATCCGTTGCAATCCTCAATCTTGCCTTTCCTAACGGAATCGCTTTTTCACCAGATAAAGAGTCATTGTTTATTTGCGAATCGGCGTTTAATCGTGTTTTAAAATATCCGTTTAATAATGGCAAAATTGGACCGGATCGAAGTGTATTTATCGAATTGACTGGCGGCGATCCGGATGGTATTGCTTTTGATAAAAAGGGTAATCTCTACATTGCTCATTTTGGCGGCGGAGCCGTTTTCATGGTTCATCCCTCCGGTGAAACAGCCTGTTATCTGAAAACGCCGGGCAAAAAGCCGACAAACCTGGAATTTGGCGGTAAAAATCTGAAGACACTGTATCTGACTGAAGTTGAAACCAATTCCGTCTACAAACTGGCAACAAAGATAGAGGGAATGTTACTATTTAAATAAAAGAACACATTATTAAATTTAAGGAATTAATATGCCGGATTATGAAAAAATAACCACTCTCCAAAATGAAATCCAGGCCGCTGCTCTGGAATCAGAATTAAAAACCCGCAACATCCCCCATTTCATCCGTTCGTATCACGATACGGTGTATGACGGAATCTACCAGCAGACCAAGGGCTGGGGAATTGTGGAAGCGCCGATTGAGTTTAAAGACACTATCCTGGAAATCCTGAACGATCTGGATAAATAGCAAAGCGATGTCACATAGCCATGAACGTCCTCATCCGCAATTGAATGAAACCCGTATCATCGGAATCGCCTTTTTCCTGAACCTGTTTTTCACAATTCTGGAAATCATCGGCGGTTTTTTTACAAATAGTATCGCTATTTTGTCTGACGCGCTTCATGATTTTGGCGATAGTCTGGCGCTGGGATTATCGTACCTTCTTCAAAAACTGTCAAATAAAGGCAGTAATCAGAAATATTCCTACGGTTACCGCCGCTACTCTATTCTGGCTGCAGTTATCAATAGTATTATTCTGTTAACCGGTTCCGTATTTATTATCAGGGCGGCTATTCCGCGACTGATCCACCCAATTAAACCACACGCGGAAGGCATGATCCTGTTCGCAATTCTCGGAATTCTGGTCAATGGCGCAGCAGTTCTGCAACTCCGCAAAGGCCAGGCAATGAACATCCGGGTCGTCAGTCTGCATCTGATCGAGGATGTTCTTGGTTGGTTCGCGGTACTGATTGTCAGCGTCGTCCTGCTGTTCACCGATTTATATATCCTGGACCCTATTTTATCCATCATCATCAGCGTGTATATCGTCTATCACGTCATCGCAAATTTTAAAATTTCTATAAACGTTTTCCTGCAGGTCGTTCCAAACGAAGTTAACACGGCCGCACTTGAGGAAAAATTCAAAAAAATTGAAAGAGTTCGCTCGGTTCATCACACCCATGTCTGGACATTGGATGGTGTCAACCATGTTTTAACAACTCATGTTGTTGTCGATCAGGATATCTCTCAGGCAGAAGCTATTGCCATTAAATCGGAATTAAAGCACATCGCTTACGATATGCACTGCGAACATGTCACTTTGGAAATCGAATATTCCGATGAGGATTGCAGTATGAACCATGAACACTGCGATCACGATTAAATATAAAAATCGGGGCAATTCATGAATCGCTCCGATTTGTAAATCTTTTTTAAATCAAGCGAATATATCTATTCTTCCCTGTCTATCCAGCCATCCAGCAGGTGGATTGTCCGCTGACCGTAGGCAGCATTCTTTTCAGAATGAGTAACCTGAATAATCGTTGTGCCTTCGTTATTCAATTTTGTAAAAAGGTCCATGATCTCTTCACCCTGGGCAGAATTCAGATTACCCGTTGGTTCATCGGCCAGAATCAGATTCGGTTCAATGATCAAAGCCCGGGCCACACCCACCAGCTGCTGTTGTCCACCAGATAACTGGTTCGGAAAGAGATCCTTTTTCGCGACGATGTTGAATTTATCGAGCATTTCAGCGACCTTACCTTTGCGCTCATCCTTTTTTATCTTTTTATATAAAAGCGGCGTTTCGAGATTTTCCAGAACTGTTAAATCATCAATCAGGTGATATTGTTGGAACACAAACCCGATATTATTGTGATGCAATTCAGCGCGTCGGCGTTCCGGCAATTTCTGGGTTTCCTGGTCAAAGAAAAAGTACTCTCCTT
>JAFGXZ010000054.1 GCA_016936335.1 Fidelibacterota bacterium | reverse complement strand
GCCATATCTCTGAATAATTTACGGTTTGACCGGATTTTATCGATTGGGAATTTGAAAAACTAACACGACTGAATATTAAAATCAGGGTTAATAAAAGGAGAGATGCAACATATATCTGTCTGCTTTTAACGCTTCTCATTCCCTATAAAGAATAATTTATTAAGCAACCCGCGAAGCATATCTTCATCCACACTGCGGTAAAACATGCCCTGGTAGGCGACGGCAATTTTTTGGGTTTCTTCCGAAACGACGACGACGACCGCGTCGGATTCTTCTGATATTCCCAGGGCTGCCCGATGACGGGTTCCCAGCAGCGGATCCAAATCAGGATTGTCGGACAATGGTAAAATTGCACCTGCCACTTCAATTATATCATTTTGAATAATCACTGCACCATCATGAAGAGGACTTCCCGGATTAAAAATGGAGACCAACAGGCTGGAGGAAACTTCGGCATTAATGCTGGTTGCAGTGTCACGGAGAGTTTTCAGACGTATTTCTCGTCCTAGCACATACAGACCACCCCATTTCCGTCGAATCAGTTCCATCGATGAATCAATAATTGCATCGATAGTTTTTGATTTCGGCTCAGCGAAGAACCGGCGCAGAAATCGGTTTTGTCCGATCATAATCAAAATTCGTCGCAGCTCCGGCTGGAAAATGATCACAAATGCAATGACCCAGACTGTCTGGAGGTGTCCCATTAACCACGACAGGCTTTGCAGATTTAATATCCGGGCGACAAAGGAAAGCATGAAAATCGCTGCCAAACCGATGATCATTTGCGAAGCGCGTGAACCCCGGAAAAATTGAAACAGTTTCAGAAAAATATAATAGACGAGTAGAATATCCAGAACATCCCAGATTGTAACAGTAATAAATTTAATAGTGAAGAGTGTCATTTCAGTTTTTCCCTGCTATTGCATCGGCAATTTTAACTGCTCGAACGCTTTCTTTGACATCGTGAACTCTGACAATTGAGGCACCGTTAATAATCGCAGCCGCTAATCCGGCAAGACTTCCTTCAAGACGTTGATCAACGGGCAAATCCAGCAAATTGCCGATCAGTGATTTGCGAGATAAACCGATCAGAATGGGTTGCGCTAAGGATTCAAATTCTTTTAAATAACGTAAAATAGTATAATTGTCTGTTATGGTTTTTCCAAATCCAATTCCGGGATCAATACAAATATTATTACGGGGAATTCCGGCATCAATTGCCTTTTTTATGGAATTATTAAGGAAATGGAGAATTTCATCAATCAGGTTACTATAGCGAGGATCTTTTTGCATATTTCGGGGTGTGCCTTTAATATGCATCAGGCAAACCGCAGCATTGAATTCAGCAACTGTCTTGGCCATATCTGAATCGAAATTCATCCCACTGATATCGTTTACCAGATTTGCACCTGCTTCGAACGCTTTGCGAGCAACTGCGGATTTATAGGTGTCAATCGAAATGGGAATATCTGTTTTTTTGCGGATTGCTTTAATAACAGGAATGACCCGGTTCAATTCCGTATCAAGATCAAGCGGTTCTGCGCCGGGGCGGGTTGATTCACCGCCAATATCGATAATATCAGCGCCATCCTGTTCCATTTGAAATGCAGCTGTGACAGCATCATCAAAATCAAAATGTTTGCCACCATCGGAGAAAGAATCCGGTGTGACGTTCAAAATCCCCATTACGGCAGTCTTTTTTTTGAGATCAAATGTTATAGATCCGATGTGCATTTCTGTCTGATGATAATCGTTGGAAAAGAAATTGCGCAGTTCTTCACGCAGTATGTCCAGGCCAAATTGTTGATAGTTTAAACTTTCAATCAAACGCAGATAATGTTTTTTGGTACCGCTGAGAATTGCCGGAGTCATGTCGATTGTGCAGGTTGCTGCTCCCCGGGAAACAGCGCATTCACCACCGACTGATAGCATTTGCTGTTTCAGAATATTGGCTGCAGGTGCTGAAATAGGATCAGTTTTCAGAATATAAAATTCACCCTTTGACGACATTATTTGAATTCCTCCCGGATCGACCGGGAGGAGTTTCATTTCCTCAGTATAATGAGGGATATCATTTACTGTCAGTTTTCGGAGCAGTTTTACTTTCCTTTTTAGCGGTTTTTTCAGGGCTGGCCTTTTTTGCCGGATTGGTCTTTGGTTTTCTCGGCTTTGATTTAGCTATGGATTTACTACTCTTAGGATTTTTAAGTTTCTTACCTTCCAGAAGACGTTTGATATCTTCACCGTCGATGACTTCATGTTCAAGCAATGTTTCAGCGAGGAGATTTAATGATTTAAGGTTTTCCTTCAGAATTTTGGTTGCCCGTGCTTCGGCAGCTTCGACAATTATCCGAACCTCTTCATCAATGATTTTAGCGGTATCTTCACTGAAATCCCGATGCTGGGAAATTTCACGGCCCAGAAAAATTTCCTGAGTCTTTTTTCCATAGGTTAACGGCCCAAGACGCTCACTCATACCCCACTCACAAACCATTTTACGGGCTAGTTCAGTGGCACGTTCGAGATCATTTCCGGCGCCGGTTGTCAGTTCATTAAATATAATCTTCTCCGCAGCACGACCACCCAGTAAAACGCAAAGGTTCGCATTTATATAGGTTTTGGAATAATTATGTCGCTCATCAATGGGCAACTGATGGGTAATTCCCAAAGCCCGGCCCCGGGGAACAATGGTGACTTTGTGAATAGGGTCAGTTTCAGGGATGTTCATCGCGACCATCACATGTCCGGATTCGTGATAGGAGGTCAATTCGCGTTCCTTTTCTGATATTTGCAGGCTTTTCCGTTCGACACCCATCATGACTTTATCTTTGGCTTCTTCGAAATCCTCATTTTCAACCGCTTTTTTATTTTTTCGTGCGGCCAGGAGCGCCGCTTCGTTGACAAGATTGGCCAGATCGGCGCCAACCAATCCCGGTGTGCCTTTAGCGATTGTGTTTAGATTGATGTCCTTTGCCAGCGGGATTTTCTTGGTATG
>JAFGXZ010000353.1 GCA_016936335.1 Fidelibacterota bacterium | reverse complement strand
GGGATAAAGGGGGAAATTCATTGCCCGGGACGGGTAATACGCCTGTGAACTGAATTTCTCTTTGCCAATAAACTGAAATTCATTTTCAATCCGTAAACCGGGAATCGGTTTATTGATGATCAGAAGATTCAGCGCAACAATGAGCTGATAATAATTGTCATACCGTAATCCGAGCCGTATTTTTAAGTCCGGACTCTCTTTAACATATAGATTAAAACGCATGCTGTTGACATCAACAGGCTCCACATCGTAATAGATACTTTCAAAATAACCCAGACTATAGAGGTAGGTAATCCGGTCTTCAATTTGCGAATGGATAAATATATCTCCGGGTTTAACGCCCAGTAATCGATAGATAAAATCAAAGGGCAGGGTTTCATTCCCCCAAATATTAACGCCATAGATAATCGGCCGTTTTTTCTCTTCAAGTATAATTTTAAGATTAATTCTGCTGTTGCCCAAATCTTCGGTTGTATAGCGTACCCAATAATAATCACCGGTAGCCTTCAACTGCTCCATATATAAATCCACGGAGTCTGCAGAAAACTGATCGCCTTCCGTTATTTTGACAATTTCCCGAATTGCTCTTTCGGGAATCGTATGATTTCCGCTGAAACTAATTTGCGTAATTTGCACAACTGTATCGGGTAATTCACATTGCCGGTAAAACCGGTTGCTGCGCAGCTGATATTTTTCCTTGAGATCAATTATTTGCGGCTCAGTTTTTTTGGCAGCTTTATCACCGGCGGCGATGATTTGGACAACCTTATTGTTCACAAAATCAGCCGGTCCGAGTCCGTATAATTTTATATCAATCAGGATATCGGCATCTTTTGCATTGGCATTTAATGTTTTATCCCTGAGAATGTTAAAAGATTGCGAAATTACATCAATCGTGTTACGAATCTCACCCCGCTCCTTACTGGCCGTTCCTACTGAAGATGCAATTACAATTTCCGCGCCCATCTCCCGGGTAACATCCACTGGTAAATTGTTCAGCAAACCACCGTCCACAAGCAGGGAATCGCCCCATTCCACCGGGCTGAAAATACTCGGTACCGCCATCGTTGAACGCATCGCCTTGGCCAGGAAACCACTCTTCAAGATGACTTCATTCCCGGTGATCAAATCCACAGCCACACACCGGAATGGTATCTGTAAGCTGTCGAAATCCGAAACATCTGCATAATCAAAGACCAGCTTTGAAAACAGCAGCATGATGTTCTGGCCAACAATCGCGCCACCGGGACCCAGTGGTAAAAAATCTTTAATACCCAGCTCCAGTTGATACTTCTCAGCATCCTGTTTTTGAAAATAGGGCAACTTTCTGCGGGGCGGCCGATCGGTAAAGGTTTTTTGCCAATCCACGGTTCGGGCAATCTGTTCGATCTCATTGCCAGTATATCCTGCAGCGTACAGGGCCGCAGCAATGCCCCCCATGCTTGTACCCGCGATGTAGTCAATGGGAATTTGCAAGGAATCGAGCATTTTCAATGTACCAATATGGGCAAAACCCATCGCCCCACCACCGGATAAGACCAACCCGATTTTGGGACGCTCGGTAGCATTTATCGGCCGGAGTATTAAAACCACGAATCCAAACAATAATAAATGCCGAATGGTTCTTACTTTTGGCATCATTTCTGTTCAAAAAATGTTAACACTGCCTGCATCACTTTATCGCGGTCGGCTTTGTTCAGAATCGTCTCGAAAGGAAAACCGAAAGCGACTACCCGATACTTTCCGGAATACGCAACCGCTGCGCTGGTGTTATTCTCACTGTATCTTAAAATTGTCGTCGCCAGGGAATCCGCCGGTTCAATTGCATCGGGCGCTTCTGCGGCATAAATGCGTGGGTTTAATTCCGTATTAAACTGAAACGTTTCACCAAACGTTAAAAACGCTGAATCCACCGACCAGACGCCTCCGGTTTTCACAGCATAATTGGTCCGCCAGCGGTATTTCAGATTGTTTTCAACAAATTTTATGGATATGGAGTCGTCCTGAACATAAATGAACGGATCGGTGGCAATATAGGCACCGGAAATGAACAAGTTTCCACCGGACTGACAATAATCCACCAATTTATTCTGCATGGCCCGTGGAAATACATCAAATTGTTTCGGTAAAAAGGGTTTGGGGCTATCGGTCAGTTTTTCTTCACCCATAAGCAGGTCAACTATTTTATAATTATTTATGTCAATAGCACCGTCCATGACGGCTTCATCACTGGCAGAGGCAAAACTCCTGCCCGCTGCACGGAAGGACTCGCCATGAATTTTTACAAAATCATGGGTATTGCCGGCAACGATTGTGCATTCATAATCAGCATGACTGGCGCCATGCCCCGGAGAATCGTCATCAAGCCAGGGCGAATCGTCTCGAAATTCATACTGGGCGCCTACAAATCCCGGATCAAAACCATCCGGTACGCCCTGATCCCAGAAATTCGCAAATCCCTTGTATTCTTCTGTATTCAGGATTGCCGGCGGTGCGATTCGATCAAATCCGTTGACAATTAATGCCGGCTTATTGAGACTATCAACATAGCAGACCGATAGAACTTCTGAAGGAAAACTTTCCCCGCCGGCATTTACTGCCGTGACCTTGAAGCTGTAAATAACACCGGGTTTAATATATTTAAAGGTAAGAGAATTGCTGTTCACCAGCCGGCCATTATCAAAACCGTTGTCACCAATGCGGGTATAGACAATATACTTCTCCGGTACAGCGGTCGTTTCAAGGGAATCCAGCACCGGTTCCCATTGCAGACGGACACAGTTTTTATTAAAAAGAATTGCCCGGAAATGATCCACCGGCAACGGCTGGACGACAAAACTCGTTCCGTATGTCGAGGCAATAAATTTCAGATAGGCTTTATAAATCGAACGACTGGCATCAAAACGGAAACGGGGATCATTGCCAAATTTCATATCCAGAAAATTATGATGGGATAATAATTCCAGCAATGCTGCCGGTACATTGGGGCGGTAGGCTTCCGAATAACCGCGATCCCAGAGTGCCCGCCGGTTCCAGACCGGATCATACTTTGCCATAATGTCCTGCGTAATCTGGGTCTGTAAAATATCCGCCAGATCGCGGCTTGCCAGGCGCGATTGTCCGTCAGGAAAATGAAAAGTCGTATCAGCACCATCCGTATTGAAAATTGACAGAGTGCCAACAACGACATCATTATTCGTCGTTCCGGCATCGGTATGAAACGCCAGTGAACAATCGATCGGAATTCCCAGTCCTTTAACATCGCGTTTTTTATTCGGCCCGAATGGAGCACCTTTCAGATAATTGACCCATTCACCACGGCATTGATAATCATCATTGTAATCGATCGAATCACCATTCACATTATAAACCAGTGTATCCGGGATACCGGCATATTGCAGATAATATCTGGCCGCTTCGGCATAGCGCGGCCGCTTGCTGATCTGCCCATTCCGGGCAATATTGCCCATCCCGCCTCCGAAACGAACTGCATCGGCCGTGATTATCCCGTTCTTTTTGCTTGCGTTCGAGATAACCACTTTCCCGATATCCGGGTTTTTTCCGGCCTTGAACCAGAATGTCCCCAGGTAAATCCAGGTACCACCACCAATCTGCTGGTTGACCAGGAATTCGGTCTTTCCACCGGTGTGGTATACAGTATATCGAGCATCGTCAACGCTATTTCCCAACGAAGCAAAGGCAATGGTCACGGAATATTTTCCATCTTCCTGAAAATCGGGAATAAAATCGACTTCCGAAGTGGTTACGGAATCAGTTTTCAAATGTCGATACGTCCCCAATCTGAACGGATTCTGCCCGGATCCATAAGGCGGACGACCAATCGCAAACCCGGCCGAATCGGGTCCGCTTAAAAAACCACCGCCGGGATCGCTACTTTTCTCGTAATATTCACTGCCGGGGCTGCTGGTATCATTGTCCACAATAACTTCATTCGTCTGAAAATCCCGTTCCCTGGCCACAAAAACATTGGCACCGGCATTCTCCAGCATGGGAATGAGATAGGGAACCGTAAAAGACATGGGAAACAGATCTTCGACAATCTGGTAAACCCGCGCCCGTTGCCATTCCCAGCGGTTCAGCCGTTTCTCATAGTACCAGCCGTGACTGTGCCAGAGGGCAATATTGCGGTTATACAGACCGGCTGTCGGCCGCCAGGGCTTGCTGATATTGTGTACAACAGGTGTTATTTCAGCGCACTGCCGAACCATCCTGGTACTGTCAAGAGCGATACCCGGCTTGCGGTATAGATTGGGAACCAGCTCTTCAACGGGACATTTCTTCGAATAAACCTGCACATCGTAATTACGATATCTTAGCCCCAAATCCTTTTTAAATGCATCATAAACATCGCTAACGGTTTCCTGGCGATAGGGGACCTGTCCTAATACCCAGTTGTAATAAACATCAATTTCCTTATCATGTCGGTTGACAGTTAAACTATCTATTCTTAGTCCGCGGGAAATCTGAATGGGATCACCATTTTTAACACAATCCCGGGCAAATTTCTCCGCTCTTTTATGGATAACTTTTGTGGCATGATCCATTCCTGTATAATCATAACGCGGCTGCTGAATAGACATCGTGGCACAACCGAACAACAATATCGTCAGGGTAACTATTGAAAATAACTTTAATGTTATCTGAACCTTTTTCTGCACCTCTTTCCCCAATTCTATATTCTGATCAAACAACTGGTCTAAGTTAAAACGATTTATTTTCTGGATAAAGGGAAATACTGGCAGTTGTTAGAACGGAATCGAAACCGTCATAAAAATTGGAACCAATGACCTGGAAACTTCATTGGACGATTCTGCCGACGGGACATTCCGCTGCTGATATTCATAGACCAGCCAGGCGACCCCACTGCCCAGCAATCCCCCGGCAATCACATCGGACAGGAAGTGCCGGTTGTCAATAATCCGTGTATAGCCGACATAAGCCGCCAGCAGATGGCTTGCCGTCGTATAAATCAGCGGACCGGTCTTATTCCCCGAATCCCCAAAATAGTCCCGGGCATACAACGAACTATAGGTCGCAATCGTGAAACTGATCGATGTGTGTCCCGAGGGGAACGATTTTCCGGCATCGATGCGATCATTAGCAGGATAATTCGCAAAACTTGGTCGCCGGCGACCAATAATATTCTTTGTGATGTTAGTTACCAGATACGTAAAAGCAAGCGTTTGCATCAGGCCTTTGCTGTGATGATACGCTGACACTTTCAGCCAGCCGTCACTGTTGGGAATCAAACCAATTCCCAGGGCGGTAATTCCGGCTGCCCCATAGAGCTGCGAACTGGAGACCGTGTTTTCGTGGAACAGTTGATCGGTTGTTTTATTTCCAATATTACGCTCACCCCAGGCTGGCTCATGATCCAGCCAGCGGGCGGTATAAAAAACCAGACCCGCCGCGCTCCATTCTGCCAATTCGGGAAAAAATCTGATCGGTTCACTGGCGCTCAGGTTTATAGTGATACCGGCCAGCAAAATCAGAATATATGGGCTATGTCTCAATTTCATGTTCCTACGCCGATCAACATTATTTTTTCACCAGGAAAATCAGGGAATATACAGGTTATTAGATTCCACAAAATTCCCATGTCCAAAGATAAAAACATTGCAAGGGCCAGACAAGTCTATTTACAAGATTGAACGAAAAGTCGGCAATTAATCCACAGGTTTGTAAAAACAAACCTTCGGGGATTCAATTTTTCCCTGGTTCTTCAGATCCTTGATAGCCTTGCTTACTTCGGCTTTATCTTCATTGATCAACTCCACAATGTCTCCCGCCTTGACTGGTTTGCCTGCTTTTTTCATTGCATCCAGTACTTTTTTTTCCAGATCCATTATCCACTCCTTCTTTTGTAACTTTTTAAAACTATATAAATTTTTTGATAAAATAAAGACAACTCTGTTACGAAATCGGAGTCAAAAAGTCTGAAAATTATATGACTTTCAAATATTTCAGGAAAAAACCATGATTCGAAACTATCTCGTAAGTGCTCTTCGTAATTTGAAGAAGACATTCGCGTTTTCTTTGATTAATGTTTTGGGGCTTGCTTTGGGCGTCACCGCCTGCCTGCTTATCCTTCACTATGTCCGTTTTGAAAAAAGCTTCGACCGCTATCATCCGAATAATGAACGAATCTACCGGGTGCGGTATGAACGTCATTCCAATAACGGAACGTCGGTTCGGTTTGCATCCTGCAGTCCACCAGCGGCCAATTTGTTGAAAGAACGCCTGCCTGAAATCGAAAAAATTGCCCGTATCGTTCGTTACAAGGCAACTGTCTTGAGCGGCGCAATAAAATTCCCCGAAGAACGAATGTATTTTGCAGAAAATGATTTCCTGAAAATATATGCCGTGAACATGATTGAAGGTAACCCGGAAACGGTAATTTCCAATGCCAATACCGCCATTATTTCCCAATCGACTGCAAATAAATATTTCCCTGGCGAAAATCCGATTGGAAAGCAATTCTC
>JAFGXZ010000053.1 GCA_016936335.1 Fidelibacterota bacterium | reverse complement strand
ATAGAGATGACAGTTATTTCTTTTTCCGTTCATTTGAAAATATGAAAACGGGGATTAAAAACGTTTTTCAATACCAGAATAACCGTGAAAAACAGCACCTATTTATTTATGAAAAAGACGATGAGTCCATCTGGATTGATTGGAGCGAAGCGCTCAGGGCCGAGTCAAAAAACGGTTCGTATCGGCCGCTTAACCGGGACGAGATTCGTTTTTTTGCACAATCGGGTAAACAGTTTTCAATCTATTTCGATGGAATTCGTTATGTTCAATATAATGTCAATAATTACACGGAACTGACCGACGAATATAAAGGCGGTTTTTCTCAACAGCCGAAAAATGAAACAGTTGAATTACAGGGTTTCGACTATTCGAATGCCTATATACAGATGACCGGCAAATACGGTAACTTTACTCTTGGCACCGAGCCACTGTTCTGGGGCAACAGCCCAAATTCATTAATACTTTCGGACAATGTAGCTCCGTTTCCATTTATAAGATGGCAGAAGGATTTTCAAAAAGCACAGTTCACGTTTTTTCACGGATCCTTGCAACCAAAAGATTTTGTAAGAGATACATTGACCGACGAAAAAATATTCATTGAAAAATATATTGTTGGACATCGCTGGAACATGGCAATTAGCCCCAAATTGAATGTTAGTTTTACAGAAATATATTTGTATGGAAACCGGGGTATGGAATTGGCATACCTGGTTCCGCCGGTGATACTCTGGCCAACCCAGCACAATCTAATGGACCGCGACAATGCGACCATGGCTTTTGAATTTGAGTACTTTCCCTGGGTTGGCAGTAAATTTTATGGTACACTTTTTCTGGATGAATTTACCACAACCCAGATTTTCAACGATTACTGGGCTAATAAGCAGGGTGTTCAACTGGGAATTCATTATGTTCCGGCAAAATTATCAACAGATTTCAGGCTGGAATTCACGGCAGTGCACCCCTGGACATATACACACAAATTTGATTATATTTCTTATACCCATAACGGTGTTGATCTGGGATTCTATTCCGGTCCCAATTCGCAGATCTGGTTTTTTGAGAACCAATGGTGGCTGGGTAAACGGCTGTTTGTAAGCCTGCAATACCGCTTGTTAAAACATGGAGTCGAACCGTTGACAAAAGACGATCCCGATTACTATCCAATTGGCAGCAATTCAAACCAGAATTATACTGATCGAAATGAAGAGTATGATCATGAGACCAGTTGGTTAATGGGTGAAATTGAAGTCGCAAACGAATTTGAATTACAGATCTCGTATCGCTGGAGAAAAGAGATATTTTTTGATTGGAAATTTAAAACCCTGGAAATGCAGGGAGAGGTCAATCGATATTTCACATTCCAGATTCGTTTTGATTATTAATAATGGTCGGCAAGATAAAATCCAGTAGACAAAATAAAATATTGGGACATTTCTTAAAAATTGCTGTTTCAACGGTAATTCTTTACTTTTTATTTTCAAGCATTAATATCTCACAGCTATCAATCGTTTTATCAACAAATGGCGGGGATGCAATTTGTCTGGTGTTTATTCTGGGGATAATTTTATGGTTTGTTGAATATTTGCGATTTTATATAAGTACAAATGTTATTTTAAAAAAAGATACAAACGATCTATTGCTGCAAGTTTTTTTTAGCGGATATGCGATGCGATTTATGATTCCAGGAGGTCTTGGTGAAGTCGGGAAAATGATGTTTGTTCCGGGAAAATATTCAATGCGATTGATTGCCTATCTGGCAGACAAGGGCAGCCTTGCGCTAGCAATACTCATTGGTGGGCTGGCGGGTGTCTGGAGTAGCTATCCGCAGACGCGGGTATACTATTGGATTCTGTTGGTCGTTATGCCGGGGGCGTTTCTGGTTGTTCGTCGTATTGTTTTAAAAAAAAATCGTCTTCTTATTGATGAGCCAGATTACCCTTTTAAAAAGGTGTTGATATTTACTATTCCCCTGTCGTTCATCCATGTGTTCATTGTGACGCTGCAATACTGGCTGATATTAAGATCTGCAAACATTCCTTTATCGACCGTGTTTATGACTGTTAATATTGTTCTGTTTGCGGTGATGATCCCAATAAGTTTTGCCGGCATCGGCGTGCGTGAATGGACAAGCTTACAGCTGCTCCGGCAGTTTGCAATTTCAAAAGAGACGGCCATTGTCGCACCGTTGTTGGTGTTTGTTTGTAACGTATTAATCCCCGCCCTGATTGGGGTTGCTGTTATGTTAATTTTTAAAATGAAACCGACGCTTATTCGGCGGAAACAAACCGATTTACATTAATAATGCGGTCGCTATTGAAAAATAAACCAGCATCCCCGTAATATCGAGAGAGGTGCTCACAATCGGACTGGTTGCGATGGCCGGATCGACATTAATGCGCTGTAATATCAGGGGAACCAGCGTACCCAGAGTGGCCGCAATAACCAACTCACAACATAGCGATACACCAATGACCGTTCCTATGAGCAGAATATTGTCAGTTAAATGATAAAAAATGTTTGAAAACAGAGCTAATAATGTTCCAAAGGCAATACCCAGGATAAGACCAATAATAATTTGTCCGCCCAGAACTTTATAAATTTGTTGGAAATTGATTCGGCCGGTTGCCAGACCGCGAACGATAATGGTAGATGATTGAGAGCCAACATTGCCACCCATACCGGCAACAATTGGCATAAACGCCGCCAGAATGACAAACCGATTCAACAGATCGTGGAAGCCGACTACTATTGCCGAGACGACTAATCCGCCGATAAAGGTTGCAAACAACCACGGGAACCTGATTCGGGCTGCTTCGAACGGAGTTTTTAATAAAATTTCACGATCTTTTCCAACTCCAGCCATCTGCAAGAAGTCTTCCGTGGCTTCTTCCCGGATAACATCGATAATGTCATCTACTGTAATAATTCCCAGAAGATTATTGTTACGATCGACAACGGGCAGGGCCAGAAAATTATAGCGGCTGATAATGCGGGCAACCTCTTCCTGGTCGGTTTCCGGCTGAACCGTTATAAGTTTGGTAATCATGGTGTTCTTCAAGACAGTTTTAGGTGATATCATCAATAGCTGCCGCAACGAGATAACGCCGGTCAACCTATTTTCGTTATCAACAACGTAGATATAAAATACCATTTCCACGTCTTTTTGTTCATGAATTGCATCAATTGTGTCCTGGACCGTATTGTGTTCATACATTTTAAATGGGAGCGGAACCATAATTCCACCAGCGGTATCCGGATCGTACATCATCAGTTCTTCCAGGTCTTCAGAGTCAGCGCTGCTCATTAACCCAAGCACCTCTTTTCCTAAATCGTCAGGAATATGGGCCAGTAAATCCGCCTGATCATCGGGGGCCATTTCATTTAATAGTTCCGCAATATCCTTCGGGGCCATATCTTTAAGGATTTCGACCAGAATTGCACGATCCAATTCAGTCAGAAACTCGGCCTTATAGGTTCGATCCGAGATAAGCTTGAAAACCATTTCCCGTTCCATTTCCGTGAACGATCTGAACAGTGCCGCCAAGTCGGCGGGGTGGGTTTTCATGATCATTTTTTGTGTATTAGAACGGGCATTTCGGCGGATGAGGCGCCTGAAAGCATCCTGTAAAATGTTGAATTCACGATCCATCATAAACACCTCCAGATCAATTGATTAACCACCAACCTCTGGTGGACTGTTGAACAACTCTTCGATCGGCGCGACCCCGTCCCATTTTTCTGCAATTGGAGTAGAGCGTACAAACCAATGAATCCCGCCTACCAAAAGCAAAGCACCAAGAATAAGAATTATCGGGGAAACATGTCCACGCCATTCGTACCAGCCAAGACTGTTTTTAGAAAGATGGGTAAACACTACAGCCGTGCCATTGTTAATAGCATGCAGAATAAACGATATCCAGATGGAGTCGGTTCGCCAAGCGACATAGCCCATGAATATACCGATAATATAGATTTGTACAACCCACCAGGGATTAAAATGAATAATTGCAAAGCTTAATGCTGAATACAAAACCGCTTTTGTAACATCGTTGAAACGATATTCCAGAATGCGTTGAAAAAAGCCGCGGAAAATCAATTCTTCAATAAACGGCGCAACAATGATCACAACCGCGATTATGAAAAAGGCCGACAGCGGATCGGTAATGGTCATTATTTCTTGAAATTTTGAAAATTCTGCCGGAACGGACACCAGAGACTGTGCAATCCTGTCAAATTCATCGGTAATAATGGTCAGCCCGACTGCCAGGGGGATTGACGCGATAACCGATGAAACAGAAACCCGATTTAGCCGGAACAAATGTCGCGTATCTATTTTAAAATTCCTTGCCCAGATGAAAATCGGAACCGGGAGAAACAGTTCACCAACCAAAAGGCCGATCTGTGCTGCCGTTATTTCATTGATTCCGGAAATCGCCATCATAATAAATACTGCCGTAACAGAAGCTAAAAGTAAACCCGTCACCATAAGAAATATCGCGGTTTTTATCTGGGGAATAATATTAAACATTGTATTGTTTGGACTGTGTTAAAAGGCGTGAGAATTTAGATAGAAGGGCTGCTAAAGTCAAGATAATGCGACGAGAATAGCATTAAACAAAAATCACGTTAATCGGCGGCCAGCCGTTTGAATAGTTCCGCTATTGTAGAGGTATCAGCGCCCGAAAATCCCTGTTTATAAAAGTCAATAATGCCGGATTCATTGATTGCAACCAGAGTTGGTGTTACTGTCGCGGAATAATTTTCTGATATTTTACCATAACGGTCTAAAAGAACCGGAAGCGTATAATTCATTTTGCCAATATAGGATCGAACTGTTTCCGGATCTTCGCCGACATTGACAAGGTACGCACTTAAACCGGGGTATTCTTTGCAAAGAGTATGTAAAAAGGGAATTTCTTTGCGACACGGCAGACATGAAGTGGTAAAAAAGGAAAATATTATTGGCCCCCGTAATTCGTTGCGGGCTTTAGGACCTACATGGCGGCTTAGAAAAAAATCCTTACCGTCAATAGTCTTGGCAAAGCAACCGGGCGCTTCCGAACCGATGGGGAGCCCGGACGTCTTAGTAGAAAGAGTATCGGCGCCCCACGCAATTGATATCAATAGTGTAATCACGAAAATTGAACGCATCTTATCCCCTATTGTTTTGGCATAATTCATTCATGATTATTCCTGCAGAAACGGACAAATTTAAAGACTCGCCTGAACCGTATCGTGGAATACTGAAAATATATTTTGAATTGTTTAAAATAGAATCCGGTAATCCGCGTGACTCGTTTCCCAGAATAAGGCCCCATTGATTGGTGCGCTGAGAACTTACAGGCGAACCGCTTGTATCGGCGGAAATCAACAGGATTTCCTGGTTGGCGGCATAGATTTTTAAATTCTTAAACGTAACATTTTGCCAGATGGCAATGGCAAACAGGGCCCCCATGGTACCACGAACAACTTTCGGTGAATATGGGTCAACACTATTGGGAGATAGCAGGACATTTGTAATCCCAAACCATCGCGCGGTTCTTAGAATTGTGCCGAGATTTCCAGGATCATTTATTTCCCACAAGTAAATAAATGGTGAGAGTCGTGGCAAATCTGTTGAAAATTCACGGGTGGTAATCGGTGCTAATGCAATGACCCCTTCCGGATTTTTTAATGAGCTGATTGAGCTGATTTCAGAGTCGGATACCACCCGAAGAAGCTCTGGGTTTACCAGCGCCTTAAACTCTTGTAACCAATCTTTACTTAGAGCGGTTTTGCCGACATATATTTTTTGGATTGGGTACCGGGCCAGAAGAGCTTCCTGAACAAGCTTGACGCCCTCTAAAACAAATTGATTAAAGTGATATCGGAATTTTTTCTGATGCAGTGAATGTATATGCTGTCGTTCAGATCGGGAAAGAGAGAAAGATGATTTATCGTAAAATGCGAGTTCAGTTAATCCTTTTGGATTTCCAAGGTTCATTGCATTATATTTGCTGGGGTGTTTTTGATTATTCACGAAAGATAAGTTATTGATAGCCGTCCAATGAAACAAGCCCGCACGATTAAAGAAATGTTCCATATAACAGGTCTGTTTTACCGGGCCCTTGGAGCCGTATTCCTATTTTCTGCACCGGGCTTGTTTAGTCGGATCATCTGGCGGCGTTCGGCTTTGAAAAAGAAGCGGATTGGACTTTCCGGAAAATCCGGGAAAATTTCGGTCACATTATATACCCGTGAAAAGAAAAACCCCCGACCGGTCTTTATTTTTGTATCCGGCGCGAAATCTTTTGTTCAAAAATCCAGGCAATTAAGTCACATGGCAAAAGCGTTGGCTGTTATCGGTTATCACGTTATTATCGTTGACGATACAGCATATACGGGCATTACTATTACCAGGACGAAGTTGGACATTCTCAGTGAGTTGATAGAGGCTGTATATCAGGATGGGTTATTTGACAAAGAACGCATCGTACTTTCCGGTTCGGATTTTAGCTCACGGTTCCTTCTTAAGCTTATTAACAATTCTGAAATGCTTGCTAAAATACGTTGTTTCCTGTTTCTTTCTCCGGTTGTTGATGTTCCGGCATTGGTAAAATTTGCTTATACCGGCCGGGTAAGGTTTGGAAACCGCTGGGT
>JAFGXZ010000052.1 GCA_016936335.1 Fidelibacterota bacterium | reverse complement strand
TTATTTGCTCTTATTCTAAATATACCGGAATATGATTTACGTTTTCGTAAAACTATAGTGGTTAATCAGGATACGATTATTGGATTTTACCATGGGCCCGATAATACTATTGAGAATATATGGCTTGACGGTGTAGGCCAGATGGCCTGTGCATTCATGGTCTATGGTGATAAATATCGAGGCTATTTCTATGCGAATCAATTGGATAAAAAGATTTATGAGAAACAAATAAACGGTAAAACGGTTCATGCTATACCCTATACGGTTAATAAAACCGGCGGGTATGAATGGGTGAATCCGGATAGTGGGTTTTTATCTACGATAGATTGGTATATATTTGCAAAAAATGAATTTAATCCATTACGTACTTATGAATAATATAGAAGAGGTGTAATTATGAAAAGGATGTATCAATTTATAATAGTTATTACTTGTCTGTTGTCAATTCCGCTTCTGGCCGACGATTATGTCTTTTTCGATGACAGTCCTTCCAATGATTCGTATGATCCCAGCTGGGGCTATGTCAATGCACCGAGTCAGCTGGAACGGGTGGGTGAAAAGTTTCCAGTTTCCACGGATTACTATTTTCAGGGACAGAACAGTCTGAAATTAAGCTGGACATCAAATGCGGGTGGTGACTGGGGAATTGCATTAGCAGGAATTGGCTGGCCGGGACGAGATGTTAACCAGAAAGACACATTGTCGTTCTATGTTTATTCTGATTCAATCATTGCTTCAGTGAATTTACCGCTATTGTATCTGGAAGATTTGTCGAATAATAAGACCGCTAAAATTAAAATGTCCGATCATATTGGTAACATTCCCGATGGTGTTTGGTATAATGTGCGAATTCCATTGCAACCTTTTAAGGATAATGCTGGTAGCGTTAATCTTTCAACTATTAAAACGATTTTTTATGGTCAGGATGTTGCCGATACTACTGCTCATATAATGTATCTGGATGAAATTCGAATGGTTTCTGGGCAGAATACCGATACGACCCCGCCGGCAATACCTGAAAATCTCTCGGCCTCGGGATATGAAAAACATATCGTGATCGAATGGGATTCGGTCAGTGATGAAGATGTAGCCGGATATAATATCTATCGTGCTGCTCCTGGTGGTTCATTTCAAAAGATTGGAGCGGCAACATCAGATCTGACAGTCTACAGTGATTTCCACGGACTGGTGAACCGCAGTTATAATTATAAAGTCAGCGCCTATGACCAGAATTATAATGAATCCGGATTATCTGTGGAAGCATTTGCAACCACAGCAACACTTGACGATGAAGCGTTACTGGAGATGGTTCAGGAGACAACCTTTCGCTTTTTCTGGAATTATGCTCACCCGGTTTCAGGTCTATCACGCGAACGCTATCCCGGTGATCCGGAGACAGTAACCTCCGGTGGATCAGGAATGGGGATGATGACCATTCCCGTGGCTATCGAACGTGGATTCATTACACGTGAAGAGGGTGTGGTACATGTTTTAAAAATGTTAAATTTCTTCAAAGACGCTGACCGGTTTCACGGTGCCTGGTCACATTGGTTAAATGGAAGCTCAGGAACAGCGATACCATTTAGCGAAAAGGATGATGGTGGTGATATTGTGGAAACAGCATATGTTGCGGAGGGGATATTAACAGTTCGGCAGTATTTTGATCAGGAAAATAATGATGAATCCCAAATCCGATACTTGGCGACCGAACTCTGGGAGTCGATTGAATGGGATTGGTACCGGCGAACTACAACAAGCAATATGATTTATTGGCATTGGTCTCCGAATTATGAATGGGAAATGAATATGCCAATTTATGGTTATAATGAGTGTATGATTGTCTATCTCCTGGCGATAGCATCCCCAACTCACCCAGTTCCCGCCAGCCTTTGGGAAAATGGCTGGGCTGCTCAGTCTTATTACGAAAATGGAAATTCGTTTTACGGAATTCCACAGTATGTGGGTTGGGATAAAGGAGGACCGCTGTTCTTCACTCATTACTCATTTTTGGGCTTTGATCCTCGCGGCAAA
Organism: Fidelibacterota bacterium; assembly: GCA_016936335.1. Classification (GTDB taxonomy): domain Bacteria; phylum Fidelibacterota; class UBA2242; order UBA2242; family UBA2242; genus B118-G9. The sequence continues at coordinate 2,563 of JAFGXZ010000052.1, read as the reverse complement.
AAAGACAGTCATACCAATTATTTTATTAATAATCGCAATATAAGTCTAATCAACCGGGCCTGGTGTATTGATAATCCCGGGGACTTTGTGGGTTATAGTGAAGACTGTTGGGGATTGACTGCGAGTGATGATCCTTTGGTTGGATACATGGCTCATGAACCGACGTCTGGTCGTGATAATGGTACAATTACACCAACGGCAGCACTTTCAGCATTTCCCTATACACCAGAGGAATCGATGCAAGTATTGAAACATTTTTACCGGATTTTGGGAGAAGATATTATCGGAGCTCTCGGATTTAAAGATGCCTTTAATCAATCCGAAGGCTGGGTGGCCGGTTCTTATATCGCCATTGATCAGGGGCCGATTATCTGTATGATTGAAAATTACCGGAGCGGCCTTCTCTGGGATAATTTTATGGCCAATTCAGAAATTCAGAACATGTTGGATGCGATTGGTTTTGTACCGGATTCGACAACCTCAATTTCTTCTGAAAATAGTAATATAATTGAAAAATTTGCTCTCTATAACAATTATCCCAATCCCTTTAATCCCGGAACCAATATCCGCTTTAGTATTGATAAACCGGGCTTCGTAAACTTATCGATCTATAATATAAATGGACAACTTGTGTATCAGATTGGACTTCGTTATTCAAATTCTGGCTACCAACAAATTTACTGGAACGGAACGGACCATAATAAAAAAACACTTTCCAGTGGGATTTATTTCTATAAATTGGAACATGGTTCGAGAACACTTCATGGAAAAATGTTGCTTTCAAAGTAAAAGAAGTACGGTGAGTCTGAGCTCTTATTTTAAAATATTTAAAAATACCTATATCTCCTCGCTGATTTTGCTGTTGGCGCTATTTTTGTTTTTAAATGCTTGCCATTCAGTGGAAAAAAATGACCATGTGATCAATTTTTGGGCTATGGGTGTGGAGGCACAACATCTCGGAGAATTGGTCACAGTTTTCGAACAGGAAAATCCTGAATTACATGTCCGGGTTCAGGCAATTCCCTGGTCAGCGGCCCATGAAAAATTACTAACGGCTTATGCAGGTAATTCTACTCCCGATCTGTGCCAGTTAGGCAATACCTGGATACCGGAATTTGTCATCCTGGATGCTATTGAGCCGTTGGATACACTACTGAAAACTTCAACAGACATTGATACAGCCCAATACTTTTCGGGGATTTGGGCAACGAACGAAATTGATGGAACGCTGTATGGAATTCCCTGGTATGTTGATACCCGGCTGCTATTTTACCGGAAAGATATATTTGAAGAACTTGGACAATCGACGGCACCGGAGACATGGGATGAACTATTTGATCTTTCTCTGAAAATTCAAAATGAGGAAAAGACCGATTATGCATTCTATTTACCCTTGAACGGTTGGCATGAAATTGTAGCCATGGCTATGCAAAACGGCTCAACACTGTTAAAAGATAACAATTCTTATGGTGACTTTGATGCGCCTGAATTTCAGAATGCACTGCGATTTTTTCTAAAATTGTATGAACATCAATTGTGTCCTCTTGGTATGAATGCCATTTCCAATTTATATCAAAGTTTTGCAGATGATTACTTTGCAATTTACATCAGTGGTCCCTGGAATCTGGGCGAATTCCAAAAACGTTTACCGAAATCTATGAATTCCAAATGGACAGTTGCTCCAATGCCTGTATTCGCTGGTGAATCTCCCGGAATATCAACAGCTGGTGGTTCAAGTATCGTCATGTTTAAAAATTCAGAAAATAAAGCGGCAGCCTGGAAGTTGATCGAATTTTTATCGCGGCCAGAAATTCAAGCCCGGTTTTATCAACTCAGTGGAGATTTGCCGGCTAATACCACTGCCTGGAATATTGCTGGATTGCATGAGAATGAGCGGACTAAAATCTTTTTTAATCAATTACATCATGTCAAGCCGACACCGCGAATTCCGGAGTGGGAACAGATTGCGTTGAAGATTCAACAGCATGTGGAAGCAATGGTCTATGGTAACATCACTCCCGAAGAGGTCGGTTCTCGCTTAAATATAGAGGTAGATCGTCTGTTGGATAAACGTCGCTGGTTACTTGAACGGGAGCAGAAGTGAAATTCAGAGGGCAAAATATAAACGCCGCTTACCTGTTTTTAACGCCGGCGATGACAGCGATATTTATCTTTTTCTTTTTACCGGTGCTGGCAGCTTTAGTGATGAGTGTTACGGATTTTGACATCTATTCTCTGGGTGATATTAGCCGGGCGCGGTTTGTAGGATTTTCTAATTATATTGATTTGTTTAAAAATCCTTTGTTTTGGAAGGCACTGGGCAATACCGGCTATTTTGTACTCATCGGTGCCCCATTGTCGATTTTAATATCCATGCTGGCTGCTATGGCACTCAATTCGAAAATGCTCCGTTTCAAACCATTTTTCCGCCTGACGTTTTTTCTGCCAGTTGTTACGACCTTAGTAGCAGTTGCGGTGATCTGGCGTTATATCTACCAGACCCGTTTTGGATTACTGAACTATTTACTGAGTTTTGTCGGTATCAATCCAATAGATTGGCTGG
>JAFGXZ010000352.1 GCA_016936335.1 Fidelibacterota bacterium | reverse complement strand
TCAAAGAGCTCCTCGATCGAATCGGCTATCCGGTCTTTGACGCCGATGATTATCTTTTTTTCAATTATTTTTGATGGAAATTTACTCATAACTCAAATCCTGTATTCAAAATAGTTGAAGTCTAATTTAGTATCAGTAAGAAATTATCCAATTCCCTTTTCAAAAATATTCACTATTTTATGGAAAATCATAAGGTGCATAATGACAGACAATACTATGAAAAAAGTCGGACAAACAGATAGCCGTCTATACGGCCCACGCAAAATTCTCCTTTGTGGTTATTCGGAGGCCGAGATCAAGCATTTTCAAAAAATTTTAAAAGACGCTCAAGTGTCAGGCATTGCTCTTATTGCCGCCAACACAAAATCCCTGTCCTGTGAATTAAAAGATCTGTTTTCACAAATCGCTAAAAGCGTTTTTATTAAGGATTCAGCGTTACCACGCGCCGCAATTATAGCCGGGATAAGCGAAAAAGAGCTGCATGCAATTATGAATGCTTATCGCACCGGCGGTTTGCCAAAACAATTCTGGGCGGCGCTGACACCTGTCTCGGAAAACTGGCGGCTGGGCGAGCTGCTCTCGGAATTGCAAAAAGAAAACGAAGCGCTCCGGAAACAGCGCCAGGCCAGACCGAGATCTTAACGCCAGAAAACCTCAATCGCCTGATGCAGGCATTTCACTTCAATCGGCGTAATTCCCATTAATTCACCATCCGGTGTCAGCACTTTCGGAATGCCGGTCTCCACCGTGATTTCTTTCGCTTTGAATGTTTCCACCTCATCAATATAAATATGCTCACCGGTGAATATTTTGGGAAAAGCCTTGAGCAATTTGATTCTTCCCAGTTTGCCGAGCAGGGTGACATCCAGAAAACCATCATCGATTTCCGCCGATGGCGCCATCAGGAAATTCGACGTCCAGCGGGTATTGGAAATTTCCACGAAAATATTCTCCCGCTCGTATTTTTCACCATCGATGGTAATGGTCAACGGGTAACTACTCAGAAAGATCGTCTTCTGCAGAACACCGAGGGTATAGGAAAAATTCCCAAACACTTTCAGCTTATGTGCAATTTCGCCGACATCTGCGACAAATCCGAGTCCCAGGATATTCAGAAAATAATAGGATTCGCCATGAGTGGTAAATTGACCGACATCCACTTTACGAAGTTTCTGCATCGCAATGATATCAATTGCATCCTTCCAATGCGTATTGTGCAGATCCAGGTCGCGGGCAAACGCATTACCCGTTCCGACAGGTAGCACACCCAGGGGAATTCTCTTTTGGGATTCATTCCGATAGTAGCCATTGATCACTTCGTACAATGTACCGTCTCCGCCGGCAGCGATCACACCGTCATATTGACTCAAATCTGCTTCAGCGACGATCTGAATTCCATGTTCATGATAATCCGTCGTTCGCAGATCGAACAGGATACCCTTTTCCTGAAAATAGGCTTCTACTTCCGGCAGAATTTTCTTAGCCCCGCCGTGTCCGGCAAAGGGATTATAAACCAGTAATATTTTCATTATCTTACCCCCGCTGCTTAAATCGATTGCAAAATATAAACAGACAAACGCTGGAATCATAAAAAAAAAGAGGTGAGATTTAAAATGTTAAAATCAAGAACCAAGAGTTATGAATCATGATCTGAGAGTAAGAGGGCGTGCTCAGCACGTGAGTAACACAAAGTGATATTTAGTCAAGTTCATCCATACAAAGCGGCCTTATAAAATTTACCGTTGAAAAACAGAGTGGCTGAATTGTACGGGAAATTTTCTGTTTGAGTGAAGCGAGTTTAAAATTTCCTGAATTCAGACATGAGGTTTTAGGTAAATTTTATACAGCCGGGGCGTTTTTCGTTCTTTTTGTGCTTCAAAAAGAACATAAATAGAATCTGCAATTTCAAGGAAATGTATTTATGGAATTGTGAGATTTGAGAATCTAGAAACTAGAATCAAGAACCAAATTTGTGATGGAATGGTCAAAACAATAGTAAATATTGTAGGTTTACGTACTAAACAATCAGTCTAATAAATTTCGGCAGCAGGGAATACTCACAAGGCGGCGTTCCGATAATCTCGCCATCCGCCTCGACCGCCACATTGAGATTGTTTCCTGCAAGGCTTAGCGTATACCCCTGGTGATATTCTGCCCTGGACTTTTTTAGAACTGTTCCCGAATAGAGTGAAGGTATATAACTCAGCGTTCTGAACCTGCCCATTTTTTTAATCAGCGCAATATGCAATTTGCCGTCGTCATAAATCGATGGGATTCCGTAGTTCATTCCACCACCAAAATAGGCACATTTGAAAACCGTCAGGTTTTTCAGTTGATGGTCGATATGCTCGGTTTGATCAATCCGGATATCGGCCGAAAAATTCCCGAACGTTACCACATTTCGAATCCCTGCAAAAAGTGCCGCAACATCGATATTAAGTCGTTTTAGGAATGACATGACCGCCGATTTTCGATTAAATGCCACAATCGATTCACTGATAACGCCCACGCTGGAATTTGCCAGAAAATAATGGGACACTAATTCTCCATTTTTGCCGGTACAGGTGACTTT
>JAFGXZ010000351.1 GCA_016936335.1 Fidelibacterota bacterium | reverse complement strand
TAGAAAAGGAAAGCATTTGTTTTTGTCAGGTGAACAATTAAATTTACTGGCTATTTGAAAGGTGAGATATGGGAATGATTATTGCGATAGATGGTCCGGCAGGTTCCGGGAAAAGCAGCACTGCCAAAGAGGTCGCCCGACAATTGAATTTTACTTACGTCGATACCGGCGCAATGTATCGGACCGTGACATTAGCGACGCTCCAAAGAAATATTGATATTGAAAATGAAGAAGCGATTACCCGGCTGGCCCGAAAATTGGATATACGGTTCCGCTGGATTGATACTATTCATCATACATTTCTGGATAATGAGGATGTGTCCGATGCAATTCGAACATCGACAGTTGCTGCCATGGTAAGTCCGGTTAGCGCAATTCCGGGAGTCAGGGTAGTCATGGCTGAACAGCAACGGGCAATGGCGGAAAATGATAATATTGTCATGGAAGGTCGTGATATCGGAACGAATGTATTTCCGAATGCCGATTTTAAGTTTTACATGGATGCAGATATTTATGTTCGGGCAAAGCGGCGCATTAATGATTATCGAAAAATCGGTCAGTCACTGACTATTGATGAAATAGTCAAAGAACTAGAAAAGCGCGATAAAATTGACTCTTCACGTTCCCATTCACCATTAAAAAAAGCGGAAGATGCGATCGTAATTGATACAAGCACTTTAAGCTTTCAGGAACAGGTTGATCAAATTGTATCGATCATCCGGAAAAAATCTGATTGAATTAATAAACAATAGAAGTGTACTATTAACCCAAAACCAAAGGAATTCGTTCCATGACAGAAGAAGAAAAACAATTAACCCCTAACCCTTCAGAAGAGGTTCAGGAAAACACCGACACTGAAGAAACTCCTGCTGAACTTGACACGCCAGCAAAAACCGAAGTGCCGGAAGAGGCAGACGTAGAAGAACTGGAGACAGTCGAAGAAGTTGCTGTAACTGCAACTATTGAAGAGACAGAGGCAACTGTTGAGCCTAAAGCGGAGGCCGTTGAACAGATTGTTGAAATACAATCGAAAACAAACGATGACGGCGTATCCTATAAAACCGAAATGGTTAAAAGCGGTCCGCTTTCCGAAGAAATTCGTGTGTTTGAATTAAAAGATTTAGATAAAATCCAAAAAGACGTGGATGAAGATCAGCGGAAAATCTATGAAAGTTCGTTACGGGACATCTCCCAGGAACAACGAATCATTGGAACCATTGTTACAATCAATGATAATGAAATATTGATGGATGTTGGTTTTAAATCCGAAGGTGTTATCTCACGGGATGAATTTGAAGAAGGTGAAGCCCCGAAAATCGGTGACCAGATTGAAGTGTTTGTCGAAAATCTAGAAGATGAAAACGGACAAATGATCCTCTCCAAGAAAAAAGCCGACTTTATGCGGGTCTGGGAAAGAGTTCGGGAAATTCACGATACCGCTGAGACAATTGAAGGACGCATTACCAACCGGATTAAGGGCGGTATGGTCGTTGACATCATGGGTATCGATGCATTTTTACCGGGTTCACAGATTGATATTCGCCCGGTCACGGATTTTGATTCCTATGTTGGAAGAACCTTTGAATTCCGGATTGTGAAATTGAACGAGCTGCGGAAAAATATCGTTCTCAGCCGCAAAGATATCCTTGAAGAAAGCATGAAAGAAAAACGTGATGACCTGCTGTCAAAGATTAAAGTGGGCGATGTTCTTAAAGGACGTGTAAAAAATATTACAGACTTTGGTGTGTTTATTGATCTGGGTGGTCTGGATGGATTGCTCCATATTACCGACCTTTCCTGGGGACGTGTTAATCATCCCAAGGAAGTCGTTGGAATGGACGATGAATTGACCGTCAAGGTTATTGATTATGACTCCGATAAACAGCGTGTTTCGCTCGGTTTGAAACAGCTCACACCGCACCCATGGGAAGGCATTGAGGAACGCTATCCGATTGACTCCACGGTAAGAGGAAAAGTTGTTAATATTGCCAATTATGGTGTTTTCATTGAACTGGAAAAGGGCGTTGAAGGTCTGATTCATATATCAGAAATCTCTTGGACTCAGCATATCAAACATCCATCTGAAGTATTCAGTTTGGGTGAAGAGATTGAGGCGAAAGTGCTGAACATCGATGGCGAAGAAAGGAAAATCTCCCTCGGATTCAAACAGCTGGAACCGGATCCATGGGAAACGATTGAGCAGACCTATGTTCCGAATTCCACTTATAAAGGTATTGTCCGCAATCTGACTCCCTATGGAGTGTTTGTTGAATTGCAGGAAGGTATCGATGGATTTGTACATATTTCCGATCTTTCCTGGACCCGGAAAATCCGACATCCACGGGAAATTATCAAACGTGGTGATGAGATTGACGTACGGGTGTTAGAAGTATCCAAGGAAAACCGTAAGATTACCCTTGGTGTAAAGCAGACTGAAACAGATCCTTGGCCTATGATAGAAGGTATTTATACCGAAGGTTCTATTGTTGAAGGTGAAGTGGCAAAGATTACTGAAAAAGTCATTGTCGTTAATCTGGAACACGATGTGGACGCGATCGTTCCAATCGGGCAAATGCCTAAAAAAGACCGGAATGATGTCAGTAAGGCAATCAGTATCGGTGAAAAACTTCAATTGAAGGTTCTGGAAGTAAATAAAAATGAAAAACGGATAGTTCTCTCAAGAGATCAGGCAATTCCAAAAGAACCCAAAGATGATGTTGAAGCATATATGCTGCAACAGGCCGATCTTTCTGACAAGATAGAGATTCCCGATGAAATCCGGAGTAAAATTGAGAAATCGGAAAAAGCAAAAAAAGAGCGCGAATCAGTAGAAAAGGAAGATACGCCCAAAAAAGCTGCCAAGAAGAAGACAGCACCGGAAATTGAAGAAACTACTACTGAAACTGAAGCAAAGCCGGCATCGAAAAAAACGGTTAAAAAAGCAAAGCCGGAATCCGAAGAAGACGCGGGCAACAAAAAGAAAACAGAAAAAAAAGCCGCGCCCAGGAAAACTGCTGCTAAGAAAACCAGCAAAAAGGCTGAAAATCAAGATGAATCAGAAAAACCAAAGAAAGCAAAGTAAGCAACGCTTCACAGCAGTTATTTTAGCGTAAAATCAAATATAGGGGCTTGATATTAACAAGCCCCTATATTATTTTCTGACGTAAATTCTATTAATTTGGATTGGAAAAAATATGGCTGATGAATCGTTCCTTATTAAAACTGGTCGTCAGTTTATGGGTTGGTTTCTGAAAAATACCCGGATTAAAATAGGTATAATGATATTGGCTATTATCATTTGGTTCTTTACAATTCTGGGTAATCATTACACTTATACCATTGATACGCCTTTGGAGATTATTAATATTGAAGAGGGAAAAACACTTAAAGAGATCATTCCCAGTCATATTCAGGCGAACTTTTCAGGACGGGGCGTTGATCTGTTTTATCTGCTAACCACGCGCAAATATGCATTTAAATTTGTTCTTGATGTCGAATCCATTCGTTGGTATTATGTATATAATCTGAATGAATATTTTTCTGAAAATACTGAAAAGATTATTATTCCACGTAATGTAAATGTGACTTTCAATCATATTGTATACCCAGAATCACTTAAGGTAGAGCTGGATCGGCTGGACATGCTCCGTGTACCCGTCCGATTACGTACAGATATAAAGACAGCACCTGGATATATGGCGGTGAACAAACCGATTGTTACTCCCGATAGTGTATTACTTAGTGGTCCGCGGACATATATGAAAAAATATAAAGAGGTTTACACAGAGCCGTTTCAAAAGAGTATGGTTGTTACTCCCGTTGAGATTGATCTGGGTTTGGAAATTCCGGTTGAAGATAATGTTCAGGCCAGTGCCTACAAAGTTCATTTTTATCAGCCAGTCGAGCAAATTGGCGAGCAGGTAATCTCTAACATCCCGGTTCGTCTGGTTGGAGTACCCAGCCGCACAAATGTTGAACTGAGCCCTTCGGAAGTATCCATGACGGTTTCCTCTGCAATCAGCCAGTTGACAAAAATAGTACCGGAAGACATCAATGTCTACTTTAATTTTAAGGAGAATTGGAAATACGGTGAAAATTATTATATTCCCACCGTGGAACTACCGGAAGGTGTATTGAATTGGAGTAATATGACACCGCGGAGAATTGAAGTCCGGATTGTACGGGAAAGATAGATGAAAATACTTGGAATTGAAACGTCCTGCGACGAAACATCAATCGCCGTACTTGATGATAAATCGGTCTTGGTAAATCTTGTTAGTTCACAATCAATACATCACCAATACGGCGGTGTTGTCCCTGAAGTTGCTTCCAGAGAACATATGCGTATTTTAGAAAACCTTGTAACGGAGGCGCTAGTTAAATCAGGGATCAATTTAACGGATATTGATGGAGTTGCCGTTACTCGTGGTCCCGGACTTATGGGAGCGCTGTTGGTGGGGCTAAGTTTTGCCAAAGGGTTGGCGTATGCCACCGGAAAAACTCTTCTCGCAGTCAATCATGTTGAAGGCCATATTATGGCAAATTTTCTGGATCATCCAGAATTGGAATATCCGTTTTTATGCCTGCTTGTTTCCGGTGGGCATTCACAAATCATCATGGTAAACGATTTTCACGATTATACGATTCTTGGAAGAAGCATTGACGATGCTGCCGGCGAGGCTTTTGACAAAGCCGCCCGTATTTTAAATCTGGGTTATCCGGGAGGGCCTATCGTTGATCGCCTGGCGCAGACTGGTAATCCGGAGTTTGTCCATTTTCCACGGGCGAACATTAAAGATAATCCCATGAATTTCAGTTTCAGTGGTTTAAAGACAGCTCTTCTTTATTTAGTCCGACAAAAGGGTGGTGATTGGGCTGAGAAACATAAAAACGATCTTTGTGCATCCTTCCAGGAAGCGATTGTGGAAGTTTTAGTGAAAAATGTTATCGAAACGGCAGTCCGAAGAGAATGTCGGCAGCTCGTGTTAGCCGGGGGAGTTGCTGCCAATTCAAGATTACGGACCCGGATCAGTGAAATTGCATTGCAGTACGGTATCTCAGTATATTTTCCATCTCTGGAATATTGCACGGATAATGCTGCAATGATCGCCCGTACTGGCCGGGAATTGTTCATTAGACAATTGTTTTCATCCAGCAGTATCTCAGCCGTTCCTAATTTAACGCTGGAAAATGATTTTTAATTCATGCGTTCAGTATCCCTTCAGTTTCAAAATTTAACACTCTGGATTCTACCGGTTATCCTTGCTGTTTTGCTTGTTCTGTATCTCAGCTACCGGCGAGAACGCTCACAATCCGCTTGGTTTATACCAGTTTTAATCGTATTACGTAGTGTCGTTTTTTTTTGTATCGTGATTCTAATTTTAAAACCGTTGATCAGCTGGGAAGTTCGGAAAAATCAGAAACCACTCATTGTTTTGTTTGCCGATCAATCTCTCAGTATGATTGCTCATGACGGTATTTCTGCGGATTCGATCCGCTCAATTGTCTCGGATTTAAAAACGTCGATTGAAAAACGTGGTGCCCGAGTTGCGATTATGCCTTTCGGATTGAACGTTGATGAGGAACAAAAGTATCCGAAGGAATTGTCTTTTAACTGTGACGGAACGAATATATCCGGTGTTTTAGATTACTGTAATACGTATCAGGATGATTGGAATGTCAGAGCCGCAGTCCTTGTCACTGACGGAGTTTCGACTGCCGGTGAAGATCCGTTGATGTTTAAAATGAATCCCCGATTTTCTATCTTTCCAATTGGGATTGGCGACAGTCTTTTAATTATGGATCCAGCCGTAATTGATTTATCCATGCCTTCCAAAGCCAGCGTTGGCGATAGTATTTTGATTGAAGCGCGGGTGTTTCCCTTTGGATACGGAAATACACTTTCGGTCTGGTTAAAAAAAGATGATCAGATCATTCAGAAAAAAACGATTTCAACGTATCAAAAATCGTTAGTAAATACAGTTCAATTTACCACAATTCCGGATCAACCCGGTATCACTAATTACAGTGTTCTGATCGATACTGTCCGTGATAGAAATCTGCAAAATAACGAGCAGAAATCTCTTCTGCGGGTTTATAACAATAAGCAGCGGCTTGCAATTATTCAGGGACATAACAGTTTCGACTGTCGTTATTTTTCCATGATGGCGAGGACATTTCCTGAATTGGAAATAATCAATCTTTTCAGTTATAAGGGTAAATGGCACTACGATTCCAAAACTGATCCATTCCAGGTGAAATGGGACGCAATAGCATTATTCGGATTTCCATCGCAAGAAATTAATGCGGATCAACTCAATCAGATATCGGCTAAAATCGCCGGGGACAGACCGGCACAATACATACACTATTTACCGGCAATTACATTTGATAAATTTGACCGTATTTTTCCAGAACCGGTTATTCGGCGATATCGGTTAAACGAATCTAAAATCCCCGCTGTGCTTTGCCGGATTAATGAGGAGAATCAATTCCATCCCATATTAATGAATTTGCGATCAGAGAAAAAGTACAAGAACGATTGGGCGGATTTACCACCCATTGGGATGCCTTTTAAGGAAATTCAATTATCCGATGATTACATCACTATTCTTGAATCCGATGATCAAAAACCGATGCCAATTCTTTCTATGAGTGAAACCGGTGGAATCCGGAAAGCAGTCGTCACTGGAGTTGATCTGTGGCGTTGGAATATGATGACAAACGGTGCCGATAATCATTATATTTACCCGGAATTAATGGCATCTGTTTTAAAATGGCTTCTTGACACGTTAAGTACGTCGAATTTACAATTTTCACTGAATAAGGATATTTATCTGAAAGGTGAAATTGCGGAGATTAGCGGAATTATAACCGATGTTAAAGGTGGAGTTATTTCAAACGCCATCCTGACTGCTGAACTGATCGGTGACGGGAACAAATCAACTAATTTTCTCATTCAATGGGATGGTACTAAATACCGGGGAGAAATTCCGCTAAAAGAAGAAGGAGATCATCGAGTTATTATTAATGCTGTTACCGATGAATTTAATCTGGGTGAATATCGAAAAAACATTCAGGTTCTTCGAAATTCCGTCGAACATCAGACTATTCGACAGGATGTTGAAACATTAAAGGGCATCGCCAGTAAGACTCATGGTGCGTATTTCACTCCGGAAAACTACAGGAATATTATTAATGCTGTTTCCTTTGAATCGGAAATACATACCAGTCTTCATACGTTAAAATTGTGGCGTTGGCCAGGAATATTTATCCTATTATTTTTTGCTATGGCTATTGAGTGGGTTATCCGCCGAATATCCGGTTATCAATAAAAAAACCTTGCGATTTAGTGTTGGGATGCCCAAATTTTCGGCGTGCTGTCGACGGAAGAAACAGAAGAGGCAAAATTAGTAAATTTGATACATAAACACAGATCGTAGCACCTGTCATAAATCCTTTAAAAAATAATAAAATTTCTTTGTTCAGGAGGAGATTTCATGGAAAAAATTGCAATGATCGGGGTAGGGTATGTCGGATTAGTGTCGGGAACCGGCCTGGCAGATTTCGGTAACGAAGTCATTTGTGTAGATATCGATGAAGAGAAAATTAAAAAGCTTAAAAACGATATCCTGCCGATTTATGAACCGGGCCTTTTGGAGTTGGTCAAGAAAAATGTCAAAAAGGGAAGATTGAGTTTTACAACCGATCTGGAAAATTCAATTAAAAATTCCCGGGTTATATTCTCCGCTGTTCCGACACCATCGGCAGAAAATGGTGAAGTTGATTTGACCTATGTGTTCAATGTCGTTGATAAACTTGCGGAAGTAATCGACAGTTATAAAATAATTGTGACAAAAAGTACTGTTGCTGTTGGAACCGGGGATAAAATCAAGGAACGTTTGATCTCACGTGGTGTTTCCGAAGATATGTTTGATATTGTATCCAATCCGGAGTTTCTGCGTGAAGGTTCGGCGGTTGGAGATTTTATGCGACCGGATCGGGTA
>JAFGXZ010000350.1 GCA_016936335.1 Fidelibacterota bacterium | reverse complement strand
CTGAATATCAGTTTAAATCAAACTGAAGATGATTTATTAATATATTTTTCCGATGACCAGCTCGTAAACAGTCATTTACCAACCCTACCTAAAAAACGACCATTCGGTCTTACCGATTGCCCCGGAATGCAGTTTAAAACCGATATGGTTTCCGTACTAAATGCCAAGGATCAGGTGTATTTGGAACGAAAGAATATCAAATTACTCGGCGAACACAACCTGTTGAATATATTGGCCACATTAAATGTTACTCAACATTTTAATATCTCAAAAGATCATATTTCCGAAGTTCTGATGCATTTCCCTGGAATTGAACATCGGCTCGAGTACGTCAGAACAATTCACGGCGTTGATTATTATAATGATTCCAAAGCGACCAATGTGGAATCTGTCAAATATGCATTGAAAAGTTTTAATCGGCCCGTGATCATCATCCTTGGCGGCCGGGACAAAGACTCAGATTTTTCAATTCTTGTACCCATTTTAAAAGCGCATGTAAAACATGCATTACTTATCGGTGAGGCAGCCTCAAAAATTGAACCGGTCATACGCAATATTATTGATTACTCATACACAGATTCAATGGAAAATGCGCTAAACACCGCTACACAAATTGCTAAAACCGGAGATGTTGTTTTACTTGCTCCGGCTTGCGCCAGCTTTGATATGTTTGATAATTATGAACATCGTGGCAAAGTATTTAAGGAAATCGTTCTGTCAATTCCGGAAGATCATAAATGAAATCCAGATATTATCAATCCATCGACCAACTCTTCTTTATGATCACAATCATCCTGATTGGAATTGGATTTGTGATTCAATACAGCGCCAGTTCATCTCTGGCCGCTGCAAAGTTCAATGATCCGGGATACTACATGAGAGGTCATTTTATCCGGATAATTGCCGGATTTGTGGTCGGACTGCTTTTTATTAATCTTGATTATAACATATTGAAAAAATTGGCGTTCTGGTTTGTTATTCTTTCTGTTATCATGCTGATTTTAACCCTAATTCTAAACCGATCGGGAAATTCTTCGACGGCCCGGTGGATACAATTGGGACCATTCAGATTTCAGCCATCAGAGCTAGCCAAATTTTCAGTAATCCTATATCTGGCTTCATTTTATGATCGGCATCAGGAGGAAATTGATGATTTTAAAAAGGGATTTCTGCCTCCGGTGTTTGTCATGTCAATTATCGTTATATTGGTTGTGATCGAACCTGATTTCAGCACCGGAGCCGTCATTGCCGCCCTGGGAATTGTAATCATGATTATTGCCGGGACAAGGTTGGTTTATTTGTCTCCCTTTGCCGGATTATTTGTCATATTTTCTATTATCACCATCATCAGATCACCGTATAAACTCAAACGGATTTTGAGTGCTTTCAGCGATGGGGCCGATATCCAGGGTGCCGGTTATCAAATTAATCAATCGTTAATAACTCTTGGAAATGGCGGTTTTTGGGGACGAGGATTGGCCGGCAGTGTCGAAAAAAATCTATTTCTGCCTGAGCCCCATACGGATTTCGTGTTTTCTGTTGCTGGAGAAGAATTTGGATTTATCGGGGCCATTTTTCTGTTAATTCTATTTCTCGGATTATTTATTCGCAGCATTCAGATATCCTTCCGATCACCAACAGTTTTCGGAAATCTTCTAGGCATCGGACTGTCAGTCAGCATGTTTTTTTATGTCTTGGCCAATGTCGGCGTTGTGACAGGGCTTTTACCGGTGACCGGTCTGCCACTTCCCTTTCTGAGTTATGGGGGATCAACCATGCTATACAATTTTGCCTGCATCGGAATTTTATTGAACATTTCAAAAACGATGATCGAAAAAGAAAAACCTCTAAGACTGGTTACAATTCATGGATAATGTAAAAAAACAATATCATCTGAAAATTCTGGTCACTGGTGGCGGCACTGGCGGACACCTCTTTCCTGCTATTGCATTGATGGAAGAATTAAAGTATCGACCAAAGGAAATATTTACTTTTGACTTTCTGTTTATCGGCACGGAAAAAGGGCTGGAATCTTCCGTTTTAAGTAATCTGGATTACCCGTTCCGGAGTACCTGGATTCGTGGGTTCCAGCGCGGTTTTACGGGTCACGATATTTTAATTAACCTGTTATTCCCATTGCGACTAATTGTCAGTCTTATTCAGTCTTTTATTCTGATAAAACGTTTTAAACCGGATCTGGCTATCGGAACCGGCGGCTACACATCGGGTCCACCGCTACGGATTGCGACAATGTTAAAAATTCCCATTTTTCTGCATGAACAGAATGTTTTCCCGGGAAAAACGACCCGTATGCTGAGCAAACATG
The DNA here is from genome assembly GCA_016936335.1 of Fidelibacterota bacterium. Lineage (GTDB taxonomy): Bacteria > Fidelibacterota > UBA2242 > UBA2242 > UBA2242 > B118-G9. Next base: position 2,202 of record JAFGXZ010000350.1, on the reverse strand, counting down.
CGAAACGGATTTATTCATCCTTTGAAGATACAAGCGAATATATAAAAGATATCGTATGCTACGGAACCCCTTTACGACGATCATTAAGCACCGTTTCCAGGGAACAGGGAATCCAATTTTTCGAATTGCAAAATAATCTACCAACTGTTTTTATTTTTGGCGGCAGCCAGGGATCCCGGGCCATCAATAATTACTGGAAAACACATTTAGACGACTTCATTCTAAAGTCAAAATGTCAGTTTATCTGGCAAACCGGTCAGCGTGATTTTGAAGAGATCAAATATCTTTTTGCAGAAAATCCAAATGTTCATATCACACCATTCATTCATGAAATGGGAATCGCGTACTCTGCCTCAGATATTATTATCAGCCGGGCCGGTGCACTTACACTCGCTGAGCTTTGTCTGTATGGTAAGCCTTCAATCCTGATCCCTCTTCCCACTGCGGCCGGGAACCATCAGGAAATTAATGCCCGAATCATGGAAAAAGATGAAGCTTCTATTGTAATTCTACAGAAAAATCTTGAATCGGAACTTCTTGAAATTTCACTCCAAACACTCCTTGAAAACGACTCTAAATTGGCCGAAATGTCAGAAAATGCCAAACGACTGGCCAGGTCGGATTCAGCAAAATTAATTGTGGATGATATATTAAAAATCATGGTTGCAGATGTTCGGGAAACTTAAAAATATCCATTTTATCGGGATCGGTGGTATCGGGATGAGCGGTATTGCCGAACTGCTACATCATTGGGGTTTTACAATCACAGGCTCCGACGCTCGTTACTCTGATAATATTGCCCGGCTTGAAAAGAACGGTATTCGGATTTTTATCGGCCATCACCGCGAAAATTTTAAAAATGCCGATGCTGTTGTGTACACATCAGCAGTACGTGCAGATAACCCCGAATTGCTGAAGGCGCGGGAATTGGGAATTCCGGCTATAAAACGGGCAAAAATGCTGGGTGAAATATTACGGACAAAACCAAACAGCATCGCCGTTTCCGGTACTCACGGAAAAACGACAACAACCTCACTGGTCGGACATATTTTTTCCGAAACAGGTCGTGATCCGATTATTATCTCCGGCGGTGTCATCAAAGGTTTGAACACAAATGTTCGAATTGGTTCCGGAGATACAATAATTGTCGAAGCCGACGAATATGACCACTCATTTCTGCAATTGTATCCAACCCACATCCTGATCACTACAATTGATGAAGAGCATCTTGAAATTTATGGAAACATGGCTAATTTGACCAAAGATTTCACCCAATTCGCAAACAGAATTCCTTTCTATGGAAAAGTAATTGTGAACGGTGACGATTGTAACAATCAGTCCATTCTTCCAGATCTGACTGTTCCGGTTGACACCTACTCTTTAAATGAATCCACATCCATAAATGCCAGGAACATTATTCTTCATCATTATGAAAGCAGCTTCGACGTGTACCATGGTAATGAAAAACTTGGTAATATTCATCTGCCAATTCCCGGCCGCCATAACGTCCAGAACTCACTGGCAGCAATTTCAATTGGCCTGGAATATGGCATCGATTTTAAAGATATTAAAAAGGCTGTTGAATCTTTTAGCGGCGTACAGCGACGATTTGAGATTGTATTTCAAAACGACAATGTAATGCTCGTTGACGATTATGCTCATCACCCCAGCGAGATCAAGGCAACTCTCAGTGCAGCCAGACAGGGCTGGAACCGGCGCTTGGTTGCCATTTTTCAACCCCATCTGTACAGTCGCACTCAATTATTGTACCGTAAATTTGCCGAAGAACTAGAACGCGCGGATGTGATTGTCATCGTGGATGTTTACCCAGCACGGGAAAAACCAATTACCGGGGTTTCCGGACAGTTAATTGAGGGAATTCTCCGGACAAAGGGTATTCCAGACGTTCATTACGTTCGCAAGCTTACCGATGTTCCTGCATTAATTCGGTCACTCTATAAACCCGGCGATATGATCATTACATTGGGCGCCGGTGATGTTAATTCAATACTGGGTATCATTCAAAAGGATATAAATGACGGTGATTAAGGACAATTTAATCAATATTTCCAGGTACCAAACAGGGCTCTTAAATACAACGGGGGGCAACCATAGACATAGCTGGCTCATTGATCCGTGGATACGGAGAATAAATCTTATGGTTCAATTTGAGGGCCCTGCATAACCTGTATAAAGAAACTT
>JAFGXZ010000349.1 GCA_016936335.1 Fidelibacterota bacterium | reverse complement strand
GCAATAGCCGACGCCATGCCCCCAGCCGGCACCTTTCAGATTAAATGCCATCGGTACATCTCCTGCTCCCTTTTCCACATTTACGATAAATGCAGAACTATATAGAAAGAGTTCATGGAAGGTTTGCCGAATGTTATACTGGTCTTTGACTTCAATGGACTTTTTCTCGCCGGTCTTTGTGATATAATCTATTCTAAGCTTTGTAATTCTGGCGGAATACCCACGATGAAGCGGTACAATAGCAAGTATCGACTCTGCATTAATGTCGAGCTTTAAATTCAATAACGCTGTCATCTCTTTCTGAGTATATCGAAAATTCCAGCGGAAGTACTCGCCCTCTTCATCTACGCTGCCGAGATATTTGATCAAATCACTTTCCGGAATAGTGTGGGGACTGCAAAAAGTGGCGGGAACATCATCGATCCACCGGCTAACTGACTCTTCGGATTCAATCGGTAATGCATCATGAATAAAGAGCTCCGGCGCATCAACAACCGGTTTTATATAACTGAGTGGTTCATCACCAAAAACATTCTCAAAAGTCTCGGTAATTCCGCCACAACTTTTATAGTACCGGGCATCACAGATTTTATTATCCGCGATTAACACTTTACCATAGGTGTTTAATGTGCCTCGTATAGCCGCGGCACTGAGATATGTCGTCCCTTGATATCGTTGGCAACAATCATCGTTACAGACATCCAACTGAAGACTTCTGTGCTTCATTTCAATATTTGCCAGCATCCAGGAACGAGCAACAATTGTTTGGGATTCGATCAGAGCTGCGGGACATTCAGCTCCCATTTCCGAGGTGGCAACACACATCAGATACTGTTCGATCGGAACAATATTTGCCACTAATAAAACGTCATTTACAATCCGTATTTCAATTGAGCCCGGCAGAAAAACATCAATATTTTTTACCCAGTGAAACCCCCGTCCCGCGACAACGCTATTCACTTTTAGTCCGAATCGGTTAGCCATAATCGAATAGGATTCAAGCGGTTCAATTTTCCATTTTGCACTTGTTCCTCCCGGTTTGCCGTTGCTCTCAACTGCAATGATTTTTTCATTAATTTGAAATTTTAAAATGTCCCCGGAGTGTAAGGTGACACTTTTATTATCAGCCGCAATCAACCGGTACTCGGGAGAAGCCGGTATTTCAATTTGGACACTGGTAAATTTATCTTCCGGTAAAACAATGCCGACATTTAAAATAGGTTCTTTGTTGGGAATAGCATTTGGGATAAGCATAATGATTACTCCATAAAATTTAAATAAGCATCAATCCCGGCACCTAATGCAGGTGCTTCACGTAGATTTGAAAATACAATCCTATTTTCATTTAATCTGTCATTCAAACAATAATGGTTTTTTGCATGGTCATCCAGCACAGTGGATTCGCAAATCAGGAGATTTAATGACTGAATAAAGGGCTGCCAAAGCACGGAATCGTTTTTGGATTCCCGGAGCATGTCACCCAGGCGTTGACCGATGATAATATTATCAAATAATGAACCAAGATAGGGATGTTGATTGTTTGGAATCAACCGATTCGGATTACCAAAATTGAAAATCTCCTGCCAACCGGCATACAAGGTAGTCATTCTTTCATATAATAATAAAGCCAGGTATTTGGCAACTTTTTCAAAGGTTTCGCAGGCAAATGGATCACCGGCAAAAGCACGGGTTCTGATTTGTGGCGGATAAATTTCCTGTGAATTTAATTCGGCCAGCGACTGGTTCGAGAGTTCCCCGTATAACGCTTGAATCCCCTTGGATGAAACATACGTCTCTATGGACCGATTTTCAGGACATTTCATTTCCCAGGCTTTTACAAACCACTCCTTGATATTATCCAGAGAAACCAAACTCGCATTGAGTTTCAATGCATCGGCGGCGCCGGTACCTCCACCCAGATAATAGGAATTTTTTACATTGCGAAACTGACCAGCCGAAGCATACTCTTCTCCCAATCCACAATAAAATGCATCACTGCCAATATGACTGATTGGTGAAATCAGTTCAATTCCAGCTTCAGATAGTATTTTTTCCAGATTTTTTGCATAGTTGATTTGCCTGGGGCCATTGGCCATTGCAGAAATACCGCGTTGGTCATCAGTTTTCAATCCCGGCATCCCAATACCAATCAGAATGCGGGATTTATTACTTTTTCCAGCGACTTCGATTATTGAATCGGCGCAAGCTTTCGTATATGCGATTGCCTGCTGAATTTCTTTTTCAGTCGGATTAATACAGCCCCTGGATCGCTCATCCAGTTGTATTTGCAGGTTGACAGGAGAGAATTCCGGATCATACTCTGAGTAAACCGCATAAGAACGACTTTCGTTGAAATCACCCAGGCTAAATTTACCTGAATGGTCAATGTTTACCGACCAGCAATTGACTTTTGTTGCGCCGCCATCGACGCCAATAAGTAAAAAATCCTGCATTTCCCCTGCTTTCAATTAAATCAAATATAAGCGTTTTACTTTTAATAGTTAATCTCAAAAATATTTGGCTAAATAATTATTCCCAAAAATCGGCTTATTAACAATAGTTTTGTCTTTTATTTTTTCGTTCGTATCAACTATTGCAGAGTTGGATTCTCCGTTGAATGGCCAACAAACGCATGTAGTCTTTAGCCTCATCGTTACGGTCAATCGTCACCTGATCGATACTGTGATCGGTTCCGCCTGAATGTCGGACAACTTCATAAATCGGGTCATAAATTCGACCGACTTTATATTTTTCACTGATTTTCATCACCAGGTCATAATCTTCACCATAATTCCGGGCGTAAGGTTCATCATTGATACCGAAGTAACCCATCTCTTTAATAATACTGATTGGTATACAACGCGGCGCACCGGCGCCATTGATGTGAAAGAGATTATTACGACCATTGTCATCGGTCCACTCAGCATGCGTAACAACCGGGATTTCTTCCATCCGAATAAACTCACCATTATCTTTCTTTTGCCAGACTTCATAGGAACCGATGACGATACCGATTTCCGGGTCAGATTCAAATAAAGATACTGTCTTCTCAACTGCATCGGGTTTCAAACGATCATCACTGTCCAATTGAATATAATATTGCCCTTTCGCCTGTTTAATCCCCAGATTCAGCGATAATCCAATATTATTTATATCGGATACAACAAGTCTGACAGTCGGATGTGATTCATCAAAATATATACCTCCTGGAAGGTATTTATTAACTTCTTTGACTGTTGGGTCCTGTAAACCGCCATTTACAACAATAATCACTTCAATCTTTTTCTCGGTTTGATTAAATACTGACGTTAATGCGGATTCAATAAACTCTGGACGATTATTCACAGGTATGACAATTGAAGCAATCAAATCGTAATTTTTCCCAATATCGGGTCTTTTATGATAATTAAAATTCGGTTTTAGATATGCACCTATTCGTTTCAGATGATCCGTCAATATCTTTTCCGCTTCCTGTTGAATGTCCTTTCCGGCGAGGAGATAATCAAAAACGTTATGTTTTTTACCCTGGGCAACAACAGTGTAAAGTGAACCGGAATATTTGTTTGAAATATGTACTATCTCGTATTTCTCCGACAATTTCAGACGAGTATCGTACATCAGATTGTATTTCACAGACTCGTCAAAATTTCCAATACCAGCCAATGCTTTCTTTGAAAACAGAAACACTCGCCCATAATCCTGATTATCTCTGAGGCGTCCATGATGATGTTTCAGTAACCGGGTCTCTTTCTTTTCTCCGTTTTCAATGAGATCATAATCAGCGTAAAGCATACCTAAATTCGCATATTTCGCAACCGCAATATCGATAGTTTCAAGATAAGACCGCTTCAGCTCAATGTTTGCATGATTATTGTCAATATAAACGATATGACTGCTGAAAATCGCTTCGACACAGCTATTTAAAATACCTGCTAAGGTTTTCTTGTCATAATTAATGACTGTTATTTTGCTCGATTTTATGTCAAATTCTGGTAAAATGTTTTTTTGAGAGTTCAGTATCACAATCTCCTGTACATCCAAACCCTGGTTAATCACGGAATCAAACAATCTTGATAGTCCGCTGAAATTGTCATCTGATATTTCAGGGATATGTAAAATAACACTGAACGTCGTTTTTACACATTCGTCTGTCATGTAGCTCTCCTATTGATAAATCAGCTCCCGATCCGATTCTATTGTTTTATTTTCTGTAGACCAATTCATTAGTAATGTCACAAAACTAACAAATTTTAACAATATTTTCTAATAATTTATTTACCAAAATAATTGACATTTTTACTCTGATTATTTTTTTAACCTTTTTAGGGTAACATTCATCTAATGGTTTTTAATTACAATTAAGATTATTGATAAAAAGTAAAATATATCCTGATTCAGATTTTTTTTGTAGATTAGCGCCCGTCCGCAATTGGCAGATTGTATATTCAGATTAAAAAAGGAAATGTATGAAAAACCGTGACAACCATACTCTCATCTTATTACTGCTGTTCTCATGGATCAGTTGCCTCATAGAAGTTCAAGCCCAGCCAAATCCAGGCAATCCCATCAACACCGGCTGGATTAAGGGATTCGTTTTCGATTCAAAAAATGACAAACCGGTTGAATACGCCAATGTTGTACTCTATAGTAAACGTACACAGGAGCAGGTTACCGGTACAATTACTGATGTCGAGGGATTTTTTCATTTAACCGATCTTCGACCGGGAATGTATATACTGGAAATTAAATTCATCGGATTTGATGCATTCACTATCGATACTATTTTACTCCGACCGAACAAAAATGAAATTAATCTAGGCCGAATCGACATTACCCCTGACATTTTGGCGATGAAAAGTGTCGAGGTATTCGGCGAAAAACCAATTATTGAATTTCAGATCGATAAAAAAGTCATCAATGTCAGTAAACAATTTACTTCCCTCTCCGGTACTGCAGTGGATGTGCTTGAAAATGTTCCTTCCGTCAGTGTCGATATCGAAGGCAACGTCAGCCTGCGCGGCAGTGGTAGTTTTAACCTGCTGATTGACGGAAGGCCTTCAGTTCTGGATCCCAATGATGCCCTTCAGACAATTCCGGCAAGTTCCATAGAAAATATAGAAATCGTTACCAATCCTTCCGCAAAATATGATCCTGATGGTGTCGCGGGAATTATCAATATCATTACAAAAAAATCAGATAAATCCGGAATCGCCGGATTAGTGAATGTGAGCACTGGAACTTTTGGGAATTATGGTGGGGATTTTCTGATTAACATTCAAAAGAAAAAAATTGGCTATTTCATTGGAGCCGACTATGGCTATCGTAATATGCCCGGTAATTTTACAAGTAAGAAACGAACCTATTATTCTGACACAACTTCATATAATAACACATATGGCGATTCTGAATGGGGTGGAAATTCCATGGGTCTTCGAGGTGGAATTGACATGAATCTTAGTGAGGCTGACCTCTTACGTTTCAGTTTCAGATATGGAGGACGTGGTCATGGACGTAATTCTGAGAACGATTACTTATTATGGACTGATCCCGGAAACGATACACTCCAATACACCAGTAAAAGTGAATCAGAACGCAGTGGTGATTTTTATTCTGTGAATCTGGATTACCGCCACAAATTTAAAAAAGAAGGACACGAATTAAGCACACAGATCGACTTAAGTCGCCGTAATATGGACGAAGAATCATTAAGTGAACAACTCGATGAAAATGGAGTTATTAACTTTGGTCAACGATCGGCTGAATCCGGGCCTGGTAACAGGTTACGTTATAACCTTGATTACGTTCTTCCAATCAATGGTGATGATAAAATTGAGGCCGGATATCAATCAAGATATAGTCTTTCAGAAGATAGTAACACAATGGATTACTGGAATGCCGATAGTAATGCATATATCCCCGATTTAAACTATTCACAAGCAACAGAATATACACGCGCAATTCAATCAACTTACCTACTATATGCAGGAAAAATAGGTAATTTCGGTTATCAAGCTGGAGTTCGTGGAGAATATACATATCAATTTATTGATTTAACGGGTTCAGACAGCAGTTTTTACTTCAAAGATTGGGACTTTTATCCAACCTTACATACCTCCTATTCCTTTAACAATGGCCAACAAATTATGGCAAGTTACACCCGACGTATTGAACGTGTCCGTGGCTGGTACCTCGAACCCTTTATTACTTATATGGATGCCTATAATGTCCGTCGAGGAAATCCGGATCTGAAACCTGAATATATTGACTCATATGAATCGGGATATCAGAAAACCTTTGGAAAATCTCTGTTTTCAGTTGAAGCCTATTACAGAGTGACCAATAATAAAATTGAAAGAGTCCAGACTCTATATAAGCAATACGATGATATTATTCTTCATACATATGATAATATTGGTAAGGATTACTCATTTGGGACTGAAACCATGCTCACACTTTTTCCGGTTCAATGGTGGAATTTAAATCTCATGGGAAACATTTATAACTATCGAGTCAAGGGTGTTCTCTATGGTGAACCATTCGATGAAAGCAGTTTTAATTGGGGAGCCAGAGTTAATAATACATTTCGTCTTGGCAAATCAACACGAATTCAATTCAGTGGGAATTATCGCAGTGCAACAGTAAGCGCTCAAGGAAAAAATGGCGATATGTTTTTCACAAACCTGGCATTTAAACAGGATTTTTTAAATCGCAAATTTTCAGCAACAATGCAAATCCGGGATTTATTCGGAACGGCTGCACATTTTCATAAAAATGAAGGTCCCAATTTTTATTCTTATATGAAATTCGAACGTCAACCACGAATGTTATCCTTTACCCTGACTTATAATATTAATAATTACAAAACTGAGCGGGAACGCAAAGGTGATTCGGATAATGGTGATTTTGAAGAAGAAAATGGTGGCAGCGGTTTCGAATGATCTGTTAAAATTTGACTTTTAATAAATGCGGGAGAAATTCTTCCGCAATTTTTTTTATTTAAAAATATATTTGCATTACAACTATAATCTTTTTACATTTCGCCAATTGTCGAAATGATAGTTACAAATCGAGAGGAACATGAGAGAAATAACCAAACTATTCAAAGCACTGTCTGATCCAAATCGTCTTAGAATTCTGAAAATGCTGGAAATCAAACCGCTGTGCGTCTGTGAAATAACCGAGGCATTAAGATTGGCAACATCAACCGTATCCAAACATCTTTCAATTTTACGGAATGCCGGATTCATCAGTGATCAAAAAGACGCGAAATGGGTGAATTATACTTTAAAACCGGAAGGTAAAGCTTGCGGACTCCTCCCTATCGTCTCAGCGTGGCTCGATAATGCTGATCCAATAAAATCCGACGCCGAGCATTTGAAAACAATCGACCGGGTTAATCTTTGTGGTAACTAATACGGGAAACAATAATGAACTGGAAAGAAGAATATAAAAAACTCATCATAATTGTTGCTATTTTTCTGGCAGTTTTTTATCTGCCAATTGGAAATTCCCGATTTATAGTTGCATTGTATGAGTCTCTCCGCCTGTTAAAATGGTATGCCCGGGAACACGTATTGCTTTGTCTTGTCCCGGCATTTTTTATTGCCGGAGTTATTTCAGTATTTATCAGTCAAAATGCTGTCATCAAATACCTTGGCGCCTCCGCTAAAAAATGGGTTGCTTATGCCGTTGCTTCTGTCTCGGGTACTATTCTAGCTGTTTGCTCATGCACTGTTCTACCCCTTTTTTCCGGAATCTATAAACGCGGCGCAGGACTTGGGCCGGCAATTGCTTTTCTGTACAGCGGTCCGGCCATCAATATCCTGGCAATCATTCTGACAGCAAGAATTCTCGGAACAGAATTGGGCATTGCCCGGGTTGTCGGCGCAGTTTTATTCAGCATAGTGATCGGCTATACAATGCACCTGATCTACCGTAAAGAAGAACAGGCCAAAGCCGAAGCCCAATCAGAAATACCAGAATCAGAGGAATCTCGTCCGATATGGCAAACTGCGGTTCATTTTTTCCTGTTGGTATTGATCCTCATTTTTATGAATTGGGGACGACCGGACACTGACAATGGCGTGTGGCATTTTATTTATGCGAAAAAATGGCTGATAACCGGGTTTTTCGGAATCGGACTCATCTTTTCGCTGATTATAATCGTTAAAATCAAATCGCTTCAGGTCTTCCTGGTAGCAGTCCCGGTGTTGGTACTGGCGTTTCTTTTTCCAGCGAGACCAGTGATTGCATTTGTTGCAGCCATTTTCGGACTAAGCATTTTGCTATCCATTAACAAAGGTGAACCATCTGAGTGGATGAATTCCAGCTGGAATTTCGCAAAGCAGATACTGCCGTTGCTGGCGATCGGGGTTTTAATCGCCGGTTTTCTTCTGGGTGGACCTGATAACGGACAGGGAATCATTCCAAACAGATGGATTGCTTCTTTGGTCGGCGGAAATTCACTCTTTTCAAATTTTTTCGCATCAATCGCCGGCGCTTTTATGTATTTTGCGACATTGACCGAAGTTCCGATTGTTCAGGGACTTATCGCCAGTGGAATGGGCAAAGGTCCGGCACTGTCTCTGCTCTTAGCCGGTCCGGCATTGTCGTTGCCCAATATGCTGGTTATCAGAAGTGTCATTGGATCACAAAAAACCATTATTTATGTCATTCTGGTCATCATCATGGCGACGATATCAGGACTGATATATGGAGTAATATTTTAATGAAGATTCTTATTCTATGTACTGGGAATTCATGCCGCAGCCAGATGGCAGAAGGTTTTCTTAAGTCTTTCGATTCCTCTCTCGAAGTTTTTTCAGCAGGTACAAATCCGGCAAGCCACGTTAATCCAAACACCATCACTGTAATGAACGAAGTTGGTATAAATCTTTCGAAAAACTTTCCAAAATCTGTAAATCAATTCTTAAATAAAGACTTTGATTATGTAATTACAGTTTGCGGTGGTGCTAAAGAAACCTGCCCTGTATTCCTGGGTAAGGTTAAAAATCAGTTACATATCGGGTTTGATGATCCGGCTGAAGCGACAGGGACAAAAGATCAAATCCTGGGAGTTTACCGACGGGTGCGTGACGAAATTCAGGAACAGTTCTATAAATTATATACATCTAAGTTAAGGAAAACAAT
>JAFGXZ010000348.1 GCA_016936335.1 Fidelibacterota bacterium | reverse complement strand
TACCAGGGACAGACAAACATAATTGAGAAATTTAAGGGAAGGCCTGTTTCCGCCACTTCTTTTGCCGCCACATTCACCGCATGACACATACCGATATCATCGCAGCGAATCAGTACCGTAGCAGGTTTATCCGAAGCATTTAGTACAAAAGCAAACCAAACTAAAATAAAAATTACATGCTTTTTCAAAACATCACCTCGCCATTGAACACTATTTCTTGATAAAATTCTCTTTCAAGGCCACAATCGATTCACCGTAACTATCTTTCAGCGATTGGATTACACTGACCAGATAATCAATACGGGTAACTGCTTCATTCATGAAAAATCGAAACAGTGCACGTTTTTCCGGAAATTCCTCAGCCACTGGCAGAAACAGTGCACAACGATAGGCAATCGATGCGATCTCCACCAGAAAATTGGCCACATAATCCTGAAAATCTTTATTCCGAAGCGCGGTAACAATTGCAACAATTTCCTGGAGTTGCCTGACAAATCCCAGAATCCGATCCTTATCAGTCCGTAGTTCCAGAATTTTCAATTCTTCAAGCTCCTGCCACTCTTTTTCCAGAATATTATTTATCACGCCACCGATAGCAGCAACAACCTGCAATTGGGTTGTACCTTCATAAATATTGGTAATCCGGGCGTCCCTGGCCAGGCGTTCGACCGGAAAATCTTTCATATAGCCACAGCCACCATGAATCTGGACCGCGTCATATGCCACTTTATTAGCCATTTCAGTAGCCGTGAATTTTGACAGCGGTGTCAGGAAGCCTGCCATGGCATTGGCGTATTTTTGCTCGGTTTTGACATCGCCTCCGCGATGTGATTGACGCTCATACATATCTTCAATATCCACAAACCGGGCAGTTCGATAGAGCAGCAGGCGGGTGGTCTCGATTTCCGCCTGCATTTTTTTCAGCATCTGGTAAACCGCCGGAAAATGAACAATCGCTTGGCCGAACTGTTCCCGCTCATTGGCATATTTCACCGCTTCTTCAAAAGCAGCCTGGGCAATTCCCAGAGCCTGTGCTGAAACAGCCAGCCGGGCGCCGTTCATCAGACTCATGACATATTTGATCAGACCAAATTTGCGTTTTCCTACCAATTCAGCTTTCGCCATATTGAATTGCATTTCACAGGTGGGCGAACCGTGAATACCGTGCTTGTTTTCAATGCGCCGCACAAACATGTTATTATCCCGATAGCGCTCGTACAGAAACATACTCAACCCACGACCACCTTTGGAACCCTCTTCGGAACGAGCTAGAACCAGCGATACTTCACCGCTGCCATTCGTAATAAACCGTTTCACACCATCGAGGTACCATTCGCCATCTTTTTCGATTGCCCGCAACGCAACCGACTGTAAATCGCTGCCTGCATCGGGCTCTGTGAGCGCCATGGAACCGCTGACTTCGCCTTTGCAGAATTTCGGTAACACGCGATCCTTTTGCTCCTCATTGCCAAATTTATTGACCGTCACCGCGATGTCCTGCAGGCCAAAGAGATTCATCAAACTGGCATCAGCCTGAGAAACCATTTCTACTATAACAGTGTTGACTGTCACCGGCAGATTCAAACCGCCGTACTTCCGCGGCAGAGTTCCGCCCAGGTATCCCGCATCGGAAAGCACCTTCATGTTTTCCTGAGTTTCCGGCGCCCAGCTCACCAATCCATCCCGATAATTCGGTCCCTGTTCATCAACTGCCGCAGCCCTTGGCGCAACGAAATTCGCACAAATTTCCCCGGCATTTTTCAGAGTCATTTCAAACCATTCCCGGGCCTCTTCATAGGAATGCAGCGCTTCCGCTCCATGATCATGATAACCGTTTTCAAGATCGCTGACAATTTCCTCTAAATCTATATGATTGAGATAAAATCTGCGGTTGTCATTGTAGAAATTGTCCATCAGTTCTCCTCCTTCAGATAGCGCAGCATCACCGGGATTATCTCGTTCAGGTCACCGACAATGCCCATATGGGCGATATTAAAAATCGGTGCGTCGGGGTCCTTATTGATCGCAATAATTTTCTGGGACTCTTCCATTCCGGCCCGATGCTGAATCTGCCCGGAGATTCCACAGGCAATATAGAGTTTCGGACGTACAACCGAGCCGGTCTGTCCTACCTGGTGATCCTTTTCCACAAAACCAAAATCAACGGCCGCACGGCTGGCGCCGACCTCTCCACCCAGGGCATGGGCCAGTTCCCGGATCAGCCGAAAGTTCTCTGCGCTGCCCACGCCGGCGCCCCCGGACACAATAATATTCGCCGAGTTGAAATCTACCTTTTTGATTTTTGGGACAATTTTCAGAAACTCGCTTTTAATCCAATGTTCATTGAAATCAATCGGATATGCCTCGGTTATCACCGGGTTATTCAGGTGTTCGTCGGGCAGCAACATCACGCCTTCCCGAACCGTTGCCATCATCGGACGGGGATCAGGCGTGATAATTGTAGCCAGAATATTGCCGCCAAAAGCCGGCCGCATCTGGTAGAGGATTTTGCCTTTATCCTTGAATTCATCGATATACAACTGTGTGCAGTCGGCCGTCATGCCGGTTTTCAGGGACGATGCGATCAGTGGAGCGACATCACGGCCGGTATGGGTTGCCCCGAATAATACGATTTCCGGTTCTTCGGAACGGATCATGGATTCAAGGATATTTTTGTAGGCTATGGAATGCAGATTGGCTAATCGTTCATCGGTGTAATAAAGCAGCCGGTTCATTCCATATTTAAACAACTCATCACTGTTTTGCGGCAGCGCATCGCCGGTAAAAATACCAACAACCTCGCCACCCAGCGGATGTGAAAGCAGATAGGCCTTATGAGTCAGCTCGAGGCTGACATTGCGGAGCAGATTATCGATGGGATTCTTCTCTATAAATACAACAGATTTCATCAATTTACCTCCACATAATCTTTCATGATGTCCCGAACCAGATGTTTAATATCCGTTGCATCCGTCCCATACATTTTCAGATCGCCGCCTTTCAGCATAATGCTCTTAATCTTGTGGACTCTCGTGGGGCTTCCCTTCAAACCGCAACGATCTTCATCTAATTCCAGATCTTCCAGGGTATACGTAGGAATAATCCAGCCATTCTCAGCAGCCAGCAATCTGTCTGTCTCATTAAAATTGTCTTTCAGGTCTGCCCGGAAAAACTGTAACATTTTCCGGCAATTCGGATAACGGTGTGTATTGGCCTCAGTCGTGACAGTCAATAACACCGGGTATCCGGTTTTCATCACTTCCGTCTGAACATCACCATCCCGCTCAACAACCAAATAATCATCAGTAATTTCTTTCAGAGCTGAGACATAGGTGATCTGGTTAAAGGCGATTTTATCAGCCACCTGGGGACCCACCTGGGCGGTATCACCGTCAATGGCCTGCCTTCCGGCGAGCACCAAATCAACATTGCCAATTCTTTTAATGGTTTCTGCAAGTACGTAAGACGTTGCCAGTGTATCGGCCGCAGCAAATTTGCGGTCGGTAATCAGCATTATTCTGTCAGCGCCCATATATAAGGAATGCTTCAATATTTCAACGGCCTTGGGGGGTCCCATGGTAATTACAATTACATCAGCACCAAGTTTATCTTTGATGGATAATGCCATCTCCAGGGCATTTAAATCTTCCGGATTAAATATCGCTGGCAGCGCCGCCCGGTTGACCGTACCATCCGACTTCATGGCATCGACGGTCACGTTGGCAGTATCGGGTACCTGTTTTGCCAGAACCACTATTTTTTTCATCCATCCTCCAATTCAAAAACGTTAAGCAGTTAGTTTAACACAGAAAACGTTTTTTTCAATAGTTTTCTGAAAATCCGGCCGGCATTTTTTAATCATTAATCCTAATCATCACTTGGACTTTTTCGAATATCAGAGTAATTTGTCATCAAATAATAAGGATCTTTGGCCATGATTCGTGAAATAAACCTGGCAGACTGGCCGCGGCGGCGCCAGTTTGAATTTTTCAAAAATTACGACTATCCCCATTTTAATATCAGCACTAATATCGACATCAGTGAAGCATATCACCACTCAAAAGCCCACAATATTTCATTGTTCAGGACAATTCTGTTTGTCAGTTTAAAATCGATTAACAATATACCGGAATTCCGCACCCGCATCCGGGAGCACAGCGTCATTGAACATACTGTCATTCACTCTTCTTTTACGGTGAGTTTAGAGAATGGTCAGTTCAGTTTTTGCAATGCTGATTTTGACGATAATATCCATCAGTTTTTCCAAAATGCCGCTCATGCCATTCAGTCCGTGAAAGAAAATCCCTTCATTCAAAGTGATTCCAATCAAGATGATCGGGTGTATATTTCCTGCATTCCCTGGATTTCCTTTACCGGTGTCATGCATCCCATC
>JAFGXZ010000347.1 GCA_016936335.1 Fidelibacterota bacterium | reverse complement strand
GAAACGTGTCCGCATTACCTGCAATTTTCCTGTGACGATCTGGAAAAAATCGGCGGCGCGTTAAAAACGGCTCCGGTTGTGAAATCACCGGAAAACAGAGAAAGACTTTGGGAATTGCTAATCGATGGCACGATAGATTTTGTAGCATCTGATCATGCCCCGGCACCGGCCAGTCAAAAATACACCGGTTGCGCCTGGGACGATTATTCGGGCATTCCCGGAACCGGAACGTTGTTTCCTTATCTATATTCTGACGGATTTGTCAGACGCAAAATTCCGATGAACCGGTTTTTGGAAATCACCAGTACAAACGCAGCCAGACGATATGGTCTTTTTGACCGGAAAGGTTCCATTGAAAGAGGAAAACACGCTGATTTCGTGATTGTCAATCCTACTAAAAATTTCACGGTGAACGGTGCCGATTTTCTTTCAAAAGGGAAAATCACACCCTTTGAAGGAATGAATTTTCACGGACGAATTGTCAAGACAATCGCGCGTGGAAATACTGTTTACGAAATCAATAAAGGTATTGCTGCAGAGCCCGGGCTTGGAAAATATTTGGAGGGGAAAAATGACTAATTTTATGTTAAGCAACGCAGTAATCACCGACGGTTTTTCATTTCTGATGCAAAATGGTACCATTGAAATCGAGAATAATCGCATAACAAAAATTGGAAAATCCGACGAATTCCGCAATTCCGATGTTGAAACCATTGATCTGCAAGGACGCCTCGTACTGCCGGGGCTGCTGAACCCTCACCACCACCTCTATTCAGCATTAGCAACGGGTTTGGCGCCCATCGGACCGACCTCGAATTTCAATTTGATTCTCGAAAACCTTTGGTGGCATCTGGATCAAACCCTGGATGCGGAGTCAATATTTTATTCGGCAATTCATGGCTTGATCCAATCGGTAAAATATGGAGTGACCACGATTTTCGATCATCATGCATCCATGAATGCGGTGAGAGGCAGCCTCGAAATAATCAAAAAAGCATTTAAAGAAATTGGCGTCAAAGGTCTGCTTTGTTATGAAATTTCCGATCGGATGGGTGCTGATTCGGTAGAAAACCAGTTGAATGAAAACATCAATTTCTGGGAGCAACACCACGATAACCGGCAAATTCAGGGAATGCTCGGGTTGCACGCGAATTTTACCCTGAGTGAAAAGACACTGGCATTGATTCGAACAGCGAAACCAGCCGATATGCCGATTCACATTCATTGCGGTGAAGATCGGGCGGATTATCAGTATTGTATTGATTATGGATATGCCGGACCGGTGCATCGTCTGAGTGAATTCGGTTTATTGACAAAGGATTCGTTCCTGGTGCATTGTATTCATTTGTCTGAAAAAGATTACGAATTAATTCAAGAAATTCAGCCGACAGTGATTTCGAATCCCGAATCCAACGCCAATAATAATGTCGGGGCAATGGATATTATGAAGATCCAAAAGTATGTTTTGGGGACCGATGGAATGACCGGTAACATTCTGGGAACTATGCGCACCCATTTTCTGCAACGCAATGGAAAAATCGATAATCCGCTGGATGTTCAATTTCATTGGCCAGCCGAGCTGACAAAACGCTTTTTCCCCGATGCCGGAGCTCTGAAAGTTGGCAAACGCGCCGATCTGGCGATTACGAACTACATTCCTGTGACGGAAATTAATCTGGAAAATCTGTTTTATCATCTGATATTTGGCGTCCAGGGGCAAGCGATGTATATGACCATCGCCGACGGAATTATCCTTTATAAAAATAATGAATTACAGACAATCGATGAACAAGAAGTTATTAAAAATGTAAAAGACGCGGTCAGAAAGTTGCACAAGAAATATTATGAGTGATCGATTTTCAATCATACCGTTTCGACAATTGTTGACGCAACTATTAAAATCCAGTGAAAATGGCAGCATATTCGGAATTTATCACAGCCAGTTTTTTCAGCCCCAACCAGAGGATATTTTTAAAACAACCATGTTTGGGCAATTGTTGGAAACGCCCATTGGTGTGGCTGCCGGTCCGCATACCCAGATGGCTCAAAATATCATTACGGCCTGGCTTTGCGGGGCTCGCTATATTGAACTGAAAACCGTCCAGACGCTGGACGAAATTGAGGTTTCCAAACCCTGTATCGATATTCAGGACGAAGGCTATAATTGCGAATGGTCGCAGGAACTCAGAATTGAAGAATCCTTTTTTGAATACCTGAAAGCCTGGATCGTCGTTCATCTTCTGCGACATAAATTTGCTTGGTTTGGCAAATCGGGGACCATTTTCAATATGAGCGTCGGCTACGACATGGCCGGTATTCTCAAAGATAATGTGCAGTGGTTTTTCGATAAGATGGCCAATTGCCGTGCTGAAAAAAAAGCCCTGATCGATGAGATTCGTGACCAATATCCGGCGATCGACGAGATTGAAATCCCGGATCAAATCTCCAATAATATCACGCTTTCCACGATGCACGGTTGTCCGCCGGATGAAATCGAAAAGATTGGAAAATACCTGATTGATGAAAAAGGACTGCATACCTTCATAAAACTCAACCCCACTTTGCTGGGTAAAGAAAAAATTCAGCAAATTCTTAAAAAATTGGGCTACGATACACAGGTTCCCGATGTTGCCTTTGAGCACGACATTACATATTCAGCGGCTGTAAAAGTGATTGAATCGCTGCAAATAACGGCCACCGTCAATCGAGTCTTTTTCGGCGTCAAACTAACCAATACACTGGAAGCGCTGAATCATAAAGGTGTTTTCAGTGACGCAGCGATGTATATGAGCGGAAAAGCATTACATCCGATCAGTATGAATGTTGCCCGTAAAGTCCGCAATGATTTTCCTGATCTGCCAATTTCCTTTTGCGCTGGAGTGAATGCGTTGAATATTGCCGATGTACTCGCCTGTGGGATGAATCCGGTGACAGTATGTTCAGATTTATTAAAACCCGGTGGCTATGCACGTTTGACACAGTATCTTGAAAATATCAAACAACCGCTTCCAGAAAATACTTCTTTTACTATCGATTATTTGAACAAGTATGCCGATGAAGTATTGGAGAAACCAATCTACCAGGCCGCCTGGACCGATATAAAAACCGATCGGGAATTAATGGAATTCGATTGTATATCCGCGCCTTGTGTGGCAACCTGTCCCTCGAATCAACAGATTCCCGATTATATGTACTGGACCGCCAATGGCGATCTGCAAAAAGCCTTTGAAACCATTTTGAAAACCAATCCTTTTCCGTCGGTTACAGGTATGGTTTGCGATCATATATGCCAGACAAAATGTACCCGGATTAATTATGATAGTTCGCTGCTGATCAGGGAGGTGAAGCGCTTTGTAGCGGAAAATGGTCCCTTTCGGGAACTGTCCGTACCCGAAAAGAAAAATGGTCAAAAAGTGGCGGTTATCGGTGCGGGTCCATCGGGACTGTCCTGCGCCTATTTTTTGGTTTTGGCGGGTTTTGAGGTAGATGTCTATGAAACCAAAGCCTTTCCCGGTGGTATGCTGGCCGACGCTATCCCGTTGTTTCGCTTGTCGGAATCCGCATTGGATGAAGACATTCTGCGAATTCAGAAACTGGGTGTGAAAATCCATACGTCACAAAAAATCGATACGGACAAATTTCAGAAAATTCGCCGTGCTGCGGATTTTGTATATCTTGCCGTGGGAGCGCAAAAAGCATTAAAGGTCGTGATACCCGGTGATGATGTGGCGAAAGGTTTGCTGGATCCGTTGAAATTCCTGTCCGCAGTTCGCCAGGGCATCAAGGTTGATCTGGGACCAAATGTAATTATATTGGGTGGCGGCAATACGGCCATAGACGCTGCACGAACAGCAAAAAGGTTTGTTGGTGAAGGTGAAAATGTGACCATCGTTTACCGCCGTACGCGCCAAGAAATGCCTGCTGACCGGGATGAGATTCAGGCCGCTTTGAACGAAGGTATTGAACTGATTGAGCTGGCGGCTCCGGCGAAAATAAATTCTGTTGATGATAAAGTTGTTTCCCTGACCTGTTACCGGATGAAACTCGGGAAACCCGATAAAAGTGGACGACCGCGACCGGAGAAAATTGAAAACAGCGAATTTACAATACCCGCAGATGCGATCATTCCGGCGTTTGGGCAGGAACGGGTGATTGATTTTATTGATCAAAATCTTCTGAATATCACTGATGAGCTTAGCAGGGAAATTCAGTTGCCGAATGTCTTTATCGGTGGTGATGCTTATCGGGGTGCGTCAACAGTGATCAGTGCGATTGGTGACGGGCGAAGAACAGCGGAAACCATTATCCGAAAATCCGGAATCGACCAACAAGCATCACCATTACAAGTAGTAGATAAAGGTCTGAGCCGCGAGGATCTCCATCATCGAAGAGCACGAATTGTAAAAGGTGTTCATGTCGAAGAAACTCCCCTGGATGAACGGGATTATTTCAGTATTGTGGATTTATCACTGACTGAAAAAGAGGCTGTTGACGAGGCAAAACGCTGTCTGTATTGTGACCAGCTGTGTGATATCTGTGTGACCGTTTGTCCCAACCGCGCGAATGTGGCGTATGAGATAAATCCTTTCAAAGTGGCGATCCAAAAAGCTGTCCGGAAGAATGGTCGGACGGTAATCGAAGATGACGGAATTTTTAAAATCGACCAGCAATATCAAATTCTGAATATTGAGGATTTTTGCAATGAATGCGGCAATTGTGCCACCTTCTGCCCCACCAGTGGCGCGCCGTATAAAGACAAGCCGAAAATTGCGCTGACTGAAGCGAGTTTTCAGAGTCTGAATAAGGGATATTTTCTACGGGGAATGACGATTTTATATAAAAATAAAAATGAAATCCGGTCTCTGGAAATTGTCGGGGATGAATTCCACTATGAATCGGAGACAATTACAGCGAAATTAACCTATGATTTAGGGTTACTTGATATAGAATTTAAAAATAAGGATAGGACTGAGTGGTCAACATTGGAGATTGTAAAGATGAAAGTGATAATGAAAGCTCTGAAAAATATCGGGTTATAAGTAATACCGGGGATAAGATGAAAATTGCCAAATTGATAAAAGATAAAGCCAGGGAATATAGGGATTACACTGCCGAATGCCTGTCGGAAATGATAAAAATACCGTCGGTGAGTTGTGAAGAGGAAGCCGTTGTCATAAAAATCAAAGAATTGCTGGAAAATGCCGGTGTTCTGGATGTTCGCATTGACGGTTTGGGCAACCTGATTGCGCGGGTTGGCAACGGTCCAAAGATTCTCGCAATCGATGCTCATATCGATACCGTAGGTACCGGTGATGAATCCCAGTGGGACACAGCGCCCTTTTTCGGATTGATCAAAGATGGCTGGGTGCATGGTCGTGGAACCGTAGATCAGGAAGGCGGCGCTGCGTCAATGATCGCAGCGGCACGTATTCTTACAGAAATGAATTACGCTGGTAAATACTCCGTTTACTTCACCTTTACCGTCATGGAAGAGGACTGCGACGGGATGTGCTGGGAATACCTGATCAATGAGGAAAAACTGGTGCCGGATTTTGCCGTTATTACGGAGCCGACCAATCTCGGGCTTTATCGCGGCCATCGCGGGCGTATGGAGATGGAACTCTATTATACAGGTCTTTCGGCGCATGGTTCAGCACCGGAACGAGGCAAAAATGTGGTCTATTCCGGCTCCCGGGTTGCCCTGGAAATAGAAAAACTGAATGAGTGCTTGCGAACCGATGAATTTCTTGGCAAGGGTACGATTGCACCGACACTTTTCCGGACAGTATCACCATCATTATGCGCGATTCCCGATCAAGCCCGGATGCATATCGACCGGCGGTTGACCTGGGGTGAAACCAAGGAGAGTGCCATTACCGAATTAAAAAATATATGTGGTAATGATGTAACGATTGAGGTGCCGGAATATAACAGCCCAAGTTATAAAGGTACAGTGTACAAAATTGAAAAGTACTTTCCCACATGGAAGATTGAGGAAAATCACCCGTTAGTTCAGGCGGGAATTGAGACGCACCGGCAATTATTCGGAGATGCGCCCCGGATCGATAAATGGACTTTTTCGACAAACGGCGTTTCCATCTGCGGAAGGCATAAAATTCCCTGCGTTGGTTTTGGCCCGGGTAATGAAGTGTACGCTCATGCACCTAACGAAAAGGTTCGAATTGATCATCTTGAAAAAGCAACGGCATTCTATGCACTATTGCCCTACATATTATAAACCGCAGAGGACGCGGAGAGCGCAGAGAATAATGAGAATCAATTATGTTTAATGATATTAATAAATTGACAGAAAAAGTGATCGGATTGGCAATTGAAGTTCATCAAAATCTTGAGCCTGGTTTTCTGGAATCTGTATATCAGGCAGCGCTGGCTTATGAACTTCAAAAAGCCGGAATAGTATTCGAAAAAGAAAAAACTTTACCTGTTCATTATGCAGATATTGTTATCGAAAAAGGCTTTCGCTGTGATTTCCTCATTGACAACCAACTGGTTGTTGAATGCAAAGCAGGAAGTGGTCTGACAAATATTGACCAAGCACAACTACTCAATTACCTAAAAGTAACTAAACTACAGGTTGGCCTGCTTATAAATTTTAATGTACCAATTTTAAAAAATGGCTTAAAACGAGTCGTAAATAATTTTAAAGAAAAAACTCCGCGCTCTTTGCGTACTCCGCGGTTAAACTAGAAGAGGTAGTCAATGTCACAAACACTATTACGAGGAAAGCACTTAATAACCTTCAATGAATGGACTAAAAACGAAATCAGTATGGCGCTGGATGTTGCCGGCGACCTGAAACGGCGTTTCGCCACCGGTGAACCTCATCGTTTGCTGCAGGATAAAACCCTGTTCATGATGTTTTTCGAGCAGTCGACCCGAACACGTAATTCCATGGAAGCCGGAATGACGCAGTTAGGCGGACATGCCCATGATTTAACACCGGATAAAATGCAATTATCTCACGGCGAATCCGCCAAAGACACAGCCATGGTGTTGTCCCGAATGGGCCACGGGATCGCTTGCCGGAACTGTTTTTACGGAATTGGGAATAAATACCTGCGGGAAATGGCAGCATTTTCGTCGATTCCGATTATGTCATTGCAGGATGATCTCTATCACCCGATGCAGGTGATTGCGGATTTAATGACGATCCAGGAATATTTCGGCAAGAACAGTAAGGGATTGAGAGTCACCATCTCATGGGCTTATGCCACTTCCCATGCCAAGCCGCTTTCCGTGCCCTTGTCGCAAATTCTGATGTTTCCGCGCTATGGAATGGATGTCACGGTTGCAGAACCGCCGGAATTCCCGTTGTATCCGGAATTGGTAGAGTCGGCCAAACGGAATGCGGTTGAAAATGGTGGGAAATTGAACTTTACTCACGATATGGACGCCGCTTTCGAAGGTGCTCAGATCGTGATTCCGAAAA
Source organism: Fidelibacterota bacterium (assembly GCA_016936335.1). Taxonomy (GTDB): domain Bacteria; phylum Fidelibacterota; class UBA2242; order UBA2242; family UBA2242; genus B118-G9. The sequence continues at coordinate 2,922 of JAFGXZ010000347.1, read as the reverse complement.
ACTGGGGTGGATTTGGCAATTACACTTTTGAAGAGTATAATAGAAACGAAGATGCCTGTCGAAAAGAGATGAAAAGCAATCTGGATAAATACAAATCCTGGATTTGTGATGAACGCCGGATGAAACTGGCAGCACCGGAAGTGAAATACATGCACGCTTTACCGGCCGATCGCGGCAATGAAGTCACCGATCCGGTTATCGACGGTCCGGCATCGATTATTTATGACGAAGCCGAAAATCGTCTGCATACCGCAAAAGCTGTGATGGCATTGACCATGGGAGGAAGACCGTAATCGTATGAGTTTGTCGTTTTATTATCAATGTTCTGAATGCCGAAAAGAATTCGACATTAGCCCGGAATTGATGATCTGTCCCGATTGTCATTCCCACCAAAAAATTGAGGAGCCGCTCAGAGGAGTGCTGGAAGTTGTGATTGACGGTCATTTGCATCACTCACCGAAGATTTCAGAACTGCTGCCGGTAGAGGCTGATTACTATCCACAGATCCCCGTAGGCAACACACCGCTTTGGAAACCAACCGGGCTGAATCAGGAATTAAAGTTCCCCAATCTTTACCTGAAGGATGACACTCACAATTTGACCGGTTCTCTGAAAGACCGGGCATCGTATCTTGTAGCGGCATATGCCATGCGGGAGAATATCCGTGAAATTGTACTTGCGTCGACCGGAAATGCCGGTTCGTCAATGGCTGGTGTCGGTGCGGCAACAGGGCTGAGCATCACACTTTTTCTGCCGGAAACTGCTCCCAAAGCCAAGATGGTCCAGGCTCTCCAATATGGTGCAAGGGTCATTCCGGTTTCCGGAACATATGATAAGGCTTTTGATCTGTCGCTGGAATATAGCCTGAAATATGGCATTCTTAGTCGCAATACAGCCTATAATCCGCTAACCATCGAAGGGAAAAAGACGGTTGCCCTGGAAATTTACAATCAGTTGAAGCTGGTACCGGATTTCGTCTTTGTACCAACCGGAGATGGTGTGATTCTGGGTGGCGTGTATAAAGGCTTCAAAGATTTATTGAAATTAGGGATTATCGAAAGAATTCCAACTATTATCGCAGTCCAGGCCGAAGGCAGTAATGCCATTGCCAAGGCTTTGAAAACCGATAAATTCACACCGATTGATGCAAAAACTGTAGCAGATTCCATCTCTGTGGGCATTCCCAGAAATGGCTATTATGCATTAAAGCAGCTAAAGCAGTATAATGGCAAATGTGTGACGGTTTCAGATGAGGCAATTTTATCCGCTCAAAAGGAACTCTCCGTAAAAGCAGGGCTCTTCGCTGAACCGGCAGCGGCAGCATCCTATGCCGGATTTTTGAAAATGAAGGATGATCTTGATAATGGCGCAATCGTGGTTCTTTTAATAACGGGCAGCGGTCTGAAAGATATCGAATCAGCGATAAAGAAAATTAATTTTCCGACCAATGCGATTGCTTCCCTGGGGGATTTGGAATGAGCATTGACGGTGTGATTCTGGCAGCGGGCTATTCCGAACGGATGGGATTATTCAAACCGGCACTCGATATCGCTGGAAAACCACTGCTGATCCGCTGCATTGATAGCATGGCTGCAATCAGTGATCGAATTATTGTGGTTGGGGGATTTAATTCAGAAAAAATTATTGAACTGGTAAATCAGACACCAAAAGTGGTTATTGTAAAAAATGAGTATTTCCAACAGGGCATGTTTTCATCGGTTCGACGCGGAATTCGTGAGGTGCAGGGTGATCGGTTTTTTATTATTCCCGGTGATCAACCGGCGGTAAAAACCGAAACATATCAAAAATTACTGGCTGAGAAAGGGGATATTGTGATTCCCAGATACAACGGCAAAAAAGGTCATCCGGTCTTGTTTAACAGTCAGCTAATTCCCGAAATACTGATAATGCCGGATACTGTGACGCTACGGGATTTTATTCATAGCAAAAAAGCGACAATCCTCGATGTGGACGATCCCGGTATTGGGCTGGATGTGGACACACTTGCTGATTATGAAAAAATTAAACTCTATTTTACAGAGGAAATGCAGTGAAACAATCCATTAGCACACCTATTCAGCGCGTCGACGGACCCGCAAAAATCAGGGGCGAGGCAATTTATATTGATGATATGCATTTCGAAAACCGACTCTATGCTAAAACGCTGCGAAGCGACCGGGCGAAAGCTAAAATAATAGGCATTCGGATACCGGAATTGCCGGAAGGTTATTTTATCGTAGATAAAAATGATGTTCCTGGTGTCAACCGTATGCGTACCGTGGTGTCAGATCATCCAATTTTTGCCGATGATACAGTGGAATATATAGGACAGCCGATCCTGCTGGTGGTCGGGCCGGAGCGGGAGACGATTTGGAATATATTGACTCACATAACCGTCGATTATAAAGACCTCAAGCTGCTGGCAACTTTGGAAGAAGCAGAAGTGCAGGGCACTGTTTTTACCGATTATCATTATAATAAGGGCAATCCCGATAACGCTTTTACCGAGGCCACAACAATCATCGAAGATGAATATCGCACCGGATATCAGGAGCATGTTTATCTTGAACCCCAGGGAATGACCGCTGAGTATCGTGATAATACAATGTTTGTTTATGGTTCGATGCAGTGCCCTTTTTACGCTGAAGGGGCATTGACAGAAGCACTGGGCTGGGATGCCAAACGAATTCGTGTGATTCAAACTGTGACCGGTGGGGCGTTCGGTGGCAAAGAGGAATTTCCCTCGCTGACCGCTTGCCAGGTGGCGGTTGCGGCATTGAAAACGAAACAGCCGGTGGCATTGATTTACGACCGGGATGAAGACATTATCTGTTCCACAAAACGACATCCGTCCATTGTGCGATACAAAGCGGCATTAAATCAGAATAATGATGTTATTGCCCTGGATATTGATGTGCTGCT
>JAFGXZ010000346.1 GCA_016936335.1 Fidelibacterota bacterium | reverse complement strand
TATACGGTGAGACGAACTGGCATCCTGCAACCATGCTGAGTTCCAATACAATTTTACCAACAATGGTTGACTCTGTCATCATCTGGCGAAGCGATCAGGATATTGCACACCGGGTCGAAAGAAACGTACATTTTAGAGTTCTTCCTTCTGATAAATGGTCGGCCGGAGTTGCAGATACCATTATCATTGATATTGATAATGAAAACGGCCCGATTGTAACGGACTGGTCTCCTGATATTGGAACGGGGCAGAAATCGCTCTGGTTTGATGTGATCGATATTCAATTTGATCAGGATGTGGATACCAACTCACTGGCCGGTAATATCGCGGTATCCGGGACGCGATCCGGTAATATGCTGTTTGATATTGATATTCAGAATCCCCGTGAAATCATTCTGATTCCTGAATCCTATTATACGGCATTGGAAACATTGACCGTAGAATTGCAATCAGGTATTACGAACCTCTGGGGCACTCAGCTGGATGGAAATCAGAATGGTGATCCCGATGGAACCCCGGAAGACGATTTTACATTTCAATTCAGGACAGGGATGCTGGCTGATTATGATGCAAATAATAGTATCGAACTGGCTGATTTCGACGCTTTGAAAACTGCCTGGACCGGGAGTCCGAAAGATTATACTATGGAACTGGGCCCGGTTACTGGCGATATTCCTTATTTTAAGGTGCAGCCTGATGGGGTATTTGATCTATCTGACCTGATGGTATTGGTTTCTATGTGGAACTGGTCTTTTGATCACAGTCCGGATATAATGACGAACCTTGCTTTGGCAAAACCCATAGATAATGATCAATCATCGGTCTCATTGATCAGTAATTATGAGCGCAACGGTGTCTGGAATGCGACATTACTCGATGGGTTGTGCCTGGATTTGAGAGTACAGCGCGGGATCGATATGCGCGGGCTTGAATGTCTCATCAAATATAATCCGGCAATTCTTGAATATCAGGATGTGATGATATCCGCAATTCCCGAGGAAGAACGCAAGCAGTGGATTATTCTCAGTCGCAATAACACTGAAAATGGAATTGTTGCAATTACTCTTTTTCCAATGTTTAAGAATGTAAGTAAAATCAGCGATTACAGTCGGCTTGGCTCGGTTTCTTTCAGTGCTCTGACAGATTGTGAAGCAGAAGTCTTATATCAATTAACCACATTGACAACGCTTGAAGATTCAGTGGTGATGGAAAAATTCACAAGTAAATACCGATTTGAAACGCAGCCGGAAATCCCCAGACAGTTTGCCCTGCACCAGAACTTCCCAAATCCCTTTAATCCGACTACAAAGATCCGCTATGAACTACCGAAGGAATGCGACGTTAAACTGGCGGTATTCAATATTCGTGGTGAACTGGTCAAATGGGTAATTAAGGACCATCAGCAACCGGGCTACTACGAAATTGAATGGAACGGACACAATGATGCCGGTCATCTGTTATCTTCAGGAATTTACCTTTATCGATTGCAAGCAGGAACCTATCTCAAAACCCAGAAGATGGTGCTAATGAAGTAGTGTATATTGGTGGAGGCAATATGAGGCCGGTTTTGACCCTTCAACTGTCGAACTCGGGCTAAAATCAAAAGGGCAGACCAACGATCTGCCCTTTTCTATCGATAAGATTTGTAATTCTGTCAGATACCTTTCGTCTTCAATATCTTTTCGATCTCGTCCATAGCCCAATTCATCATTTTCATGGTTTTATCAAAAGGAACCGGACCGGTCATATCGACGCCGGCGTCTTTGAGCAGCTCAATGGGCTACTTGGAACCACCGGCTGATAGAAAATTAATATATTTATCCACCGCACCGGCGTCTTTATTCAGAATTCCTTCCGCAAGGGCAGTGGAGGCTGTGAAGGATGTTGAGTACTGGTAAACATAATAATTGTAATAGAAATGGGGAATGTAGGCCCACTCGACGTCGATATAGTCCGGGACAATGCAAACACCTTTATCATGACCATAGTAAGCCCGTACGATGCTTCTGTAGAGATCAGACATGGAATCACCGGTGATCTGCTCGCCCTTTTCAGCCATTTCATGCATCCGCAATTCAAATTCGGCGAATTGGGTCTGGCGAAATAGAGTGCCCTTAACACCATCCAGGTATTCCATAAGCAGCGACAATTTCACATCATCATCGGTAGTCTTATTGTATACGTCATTGAATAATAATATTTCATTCAGTGTCGAAGCCACTTCTGCGACGAAAATAGGGTACATGGCATTCTGAAAAGGCTGGGTTTTATTGGACAAATAACTTTGCATCGTGTGTCCGAGTTCATGTGCCAATGTTGAAACATCGTTATAGAGATTATTATAGTTTAATAAAATATAGGGGTGTACATCGTAGGCGCTGCCTGAAGAATAAGCACCCGAACGTTTTCCGGGGGTAGGATATACATCAATCCAGCGATTATCAAAGGCTTCCTTAATGACACTAACATACTCTTTTCCCAGCGGTTTCAGTGCGGTTAGAATCATTTTCTGCGCTTTATCATAATCGTATTCAGCGTCGATTCCCTTGACTGCAGGAGCATATAAGTCAAAATAGTATAGTTGATCCAGACCCATCATCCGTCGTTTTATATCCAGATAGCGATGAAAGGAAGCCAGGTTCTTGTTTACATTTTCGATTAATGAATGGTAAACGGCGGTCGGAATGTTATTAGCGTCCAGGGCTCTTTCAAGAGTGTTGGTGTAATTTCTGACATTGCTGTAGAAAATATGGGATTTTACATTACCGTCCATCTCTGTACCGAAGGTTCGCCGAAAATCATTGAATTTTCTAAAAAATGCCTCGAAAACAATTTTGCGATCTTCCCGGTTATCCGTTGCCCGGTAGCGTCCATATCCGGCCTGATCAATAAGTACGTCATCACCATTGGAAAGTTTGACGGTAGGATAGGGCATATCGGCGTTTTTGAAAATTCCGTAAATCGACCCTGCTGAACCGGAGATTAATCCAGCCTCAGCCACAATTTTCTCTTCCTTTTCGGAAAGCAGATGCTCTTTGCTGCGAAGCAGATCATTGAGGTAAAATTTATAGACATCCAGTTTTGGTTCTTTGGCAAGAAATTTATCCATTTTCTTCTTATCCATCGTCAGGATTTCCGGATCGATAAACGACGATTTGGAATTATATTGAGTAAAAAGTTGATCAATTTCCTGTCGCATGGCCAGATATTTGGAATCCCGGGTGTCCAGGTCTGATTTCTTCCCGGCATAAGAGGAAAGCCGCATCATTTCTTTGAAAATACCATAATGATAATCCAATCCTTCTAGTAACAGTGCCGGTGATTTTGTCAGTTTACCTTTGTATTTTAGAATACCATCGAATTTCTTGACGGTTTCTTCCTTGGCCTTTTGATAGGCTTCTTCAGATGAATACAGGTTACTCAAATCCCACTTATATTTATCGGCGATATCAGCCCGATTACGGGTTTGGGAAAGTACCTGGTTGCTGAAAAAACTAAGCATCAGCAGTACCATCAACATTCCTGTTAAATTTTTCATTGCACCCTCTTTCTATTATTAATTGATTCATTTTTTCTCTGTTATAAAGAGTCTTTATATTGAGAATTGTTACACCTGCTGATTCACTTCAGAAATTTAATATCAAACACCGTAGTAAAGCAAATATTCAAATGGCGTCGGCCGATTGCGATTCGGTAAAAATTCCCGGGAATATTTATAGTCAATCCAGGCTTTGATAACATCATCATCAAACACATTACCGGCTTTCAGAAAATCATTATCGTTGTCAAGATGATTCAGTGCGGAATCCAGGGAGCTGGGAATAGATTTTATCGAATTGAGAATGTGAGCGTTTTCCGGATCAAAAAGATTCACGTCGAAAGGTCCGAAACCCTCTTTGCTGATATCGAGATTTTGTTGAATACCATCAATTCCTGCGAGAAGCATTGCTGACATAGCCAGATGTGGATTGCACGTTGCGTCGGGTGGGCGATATTCGATGCGCTTGGTTTCAGGTTCCATGGCGTATTTGGGAATCCGGATGGCGGAGCTTCGGTTACCGATGCTGAAGAAAAGGGCAACCGGTGCCTCAAATCCGGGGATTAGTCGTTTATAGGAATTGGTCGAAGGATTGGTCAAACCTGTGAGAGCGGGTGCATGTTTTAAAATTCCGGCAACATAAGATTGAGCGACATGACTCAAGCCGCCATACCCGGTTTTGTCATAAAACAAGGGGTTACCATTTTTAAAAAGATGCTGATGAAAATGCATCCCGGTTCCGGGTTCATCGTATAACGGTTTTGGCATGAATGTCGCAGTTTTTCCATATTTTTTCGCAACCATTTTAATAATATATTTGCCTAAAATCACGGTATCAGCCATACGTGGCAATTTATCCATGACCACTTCGATCTCTACCTGACCGGAACTACCCACTTCATGATGGTGATATTTAACCGGGATTCCGCAATCTTCCAAAACCTTGACAGTTTCCGAACGGATATCATGGAGTTCATCATAGGGCGGTGAGGCATGGTAGCCCCGGTGATTGAACATTTGATAACCATCCTGTTTGCCTTCATCCAGGTAATTACTCCATTGGGCCTCATCGGAATTGATTTTAAAATAGGAATAAAATGAATCGTTGCGAAATTCGACAGCATCGAAAATGTAATATTCGAACTCCGGACCCCAATGGCTTTCGCTTGCAATTCCTGTTGATACCAGGTACTCTTCGGCAAGAGTAGCTATATATCGTGGATCCCGCCTGAAGGGTCTTTTCGTATCGGCCTCGGCGATATTACATAAAAAACTCAGAGTGTGATGCTGAAAAAAAGGATCCACAAACCCGGTATTTAGATCGGGTAACAGCACCATATCCCCGGATTCCACTGTTTTAAATCCAGGCGTTGATGAAGCATCAAATCCGACACCCTTTTCTACTAAATGTCGATTGAATTGCTGAACAGGGATCGTGATATGGTGAAGTCCACCGATCAAATTGATGAATTTCAGATCGATAAAATGGACATCATTCTGGCGAACAAAGGCCAATATTTCTTCTATTGAAGCAAACATGATAACCTCTTGAAACTTTAATTATGTACATTCGAAGACTAATATAACATAAATAATTTAACATATGCAATAAAATTAACCGGGATATTCTTAAATATATTAAGAGGAGACTGTTGTAACAGATCAATGGAATATTATAAGATAGAGTTATGGAATTTACCGACTATTCTGTTTATATTTCCTTTGAATAAAAATGGAGAAAAGAGTGGGTACGATTTCAAAGCGTTTGGATTATATCAGTTGGGATGAATATTTCATGGGAATTGCCTTACTATCCGCCCAGCGCAGTAAAGACCCAAATACACAAGTCGGAGCCTGTATTGTTAATCAGGATAAAAAAATTGTGGGGGTTGGTTACAACGGTTTTCCCACCGGTTGTTCTGATGAAAAACTACCCTGGAACAGGGAAGGGGATTATCTGGCTACCAAATACCCCTATATCTGTCATGCGGAATTAAACGCAATCCTGAACAGTATTTCCCGGGATTTGAAAGGTTCATCCATTTATGTTGCGCTCTTTCCCTGCAATGAATGTGCGAAAGCGATTATCCAATCGGGAATTAAGGAAGTTGTGTACCTGTCTGACAAGTACAAGGATTCTGATGCGGTGAAAGCCTCAAAAATCATGTTTGAACAGGCTGAAGTACTGCTGCGAAAAATTCAGACTTCGAGGCAAATTCTGGAAATCCATTTTGATGAAACTATCATCTGACAAGTATAAATATTAACGAATTACTTGCTAATAATCTTTAAAAGATCACCGAATGAATCGACGAGAAAATCGGGATTCATAACTTCAAGCATCACTTTAGGTCGCATTCCATATGTCACGGCGCATACGGGCATGCCGGCGGTTCGTGCTGCGGCAATATCCTTTTCACTGTCACCGACCATCAGGCAATTATCGGGCGGAATTTTGTACTGATTGGAAACATGAAGTAAGGGAGCCGGATCCGGTTTTTTCTGATCCAGCGAGTCACCGCCAAGAACCGGATTAAAAAACCGGTCGAGGTTAAAATGTTCAAGAATGTGTTTGGTATAGACAAACGCTTTATTGGAAATGACTGCCATTGGATAATCATTCAATTTATTCAATGTATTCGTTATTTCTGGATATAGTCGTGAAGTATCCAGTAAGTGTTTTGAATATATTTTTCGATATTCAAT
>JAFGXZ010000051.1 GCA_016936335.1 Fidelibacterota bacterium | reverse complement strand
GTCAATCCCGGCAATATTTCCACTATGGGTCACAACATTTTCAATTGAAAAAAGCGCCCCGACATCGATATCTTCACCGAAGACATCGATCCACTTAAAAAGTTCTTTTTCGAAGCGTTCTATCTCAGCCCTGATTTTGTCAATCTGCTGTGAGATCAGGCGGATTTCCGCCACCAGCTGGGTCTTTTTCAACTCCAGGGTCGGCAGGTAGCGGGTATAGCGCTTCAGTGCCTCTTTCTGTTTTTTCAGTTCGTTCTTGGTCAGCTTGATCTTCGCCATAGCAGTAATTTGTAATTATCTCATTTCCCGGCGTTTTTCGTTTTATTTTTCTCTGATTTCGGCCAGAATTTGTTAATCAGATCGGTCTTCATCCGGGTCTCTTCCGGTGTAAAACATTCCGCCAGAATTTCCCAGCCTTTATCCAAAGCATCTTCGAGCGAAATATTGACCGAGAGGTCCATCATGTTCGATTCGAAAAGTTTTCCGTATTTCAGGAGTTTTTTATCCCACTCGCTCATGCGAAAACCCATGGCTCGTTTTTCCTCGGTTTCATTATACTGAGCATAGAGCTGGATCAGGCCGTCCATAATCGCGCGGTGATCGTCGCGGGTTTTATCATTGACCTGCTGTTTCAGACGGCTCAGCGAACCAAAGGGCTCAATCCGGCCGTTGCGCAGGTAAAACTGTCCTTCTGTAATGTAGCCTGTGTTATCCGGTACCGGGTGGGTGACATCATCGCCGGGCATCGTTGTAGCCGCCAGGACAGTGACTGAACCGGCGTCATCGAAGTCAACCGCTTTTTCATAGCGGGACGCCAGCTGGGAATAAAGATCACCGGGATACCCGCGGTTTGACGGCACCTGCTCCATGGTAATCGCGATCTCTTTCAGGGCGTCGGCAAAGTTGGTCATGTCTGTCAGCAGCACAAGTACGTTTTTACCGTTCAAGGCAAATTTTTCAGCAACCGCCAGGCAAAGGTCAGGCACCATCAGACCTTCCACAATCGGATCCGAAGCGGTATGAATGAAAAATATCGAACGACTGAGCGCACCGCCCTCTTCCAGGGTATTCTTGAAGTACATATACTGATCATATTTCAGACCGATGCCGCCCAGCACAATCATATCCACTTCCGCCTGCAGTGCGATCCGCGCCAGCAATTCATTGTACGGTTCGCCGGACACCGAAAAAATCGGTAACTTCTGGGAAACCACCAGGGAATTAAACAAATCAATCATGGGGATATTCGTTCGGATCATATTCCGCGGGATAATCCGCTTCGCCGGATTCACTGACGGTCCAGCGATCTCAATCAGGTTTTCCGTCAGGGCAGGCCCTTTATCCCGGGGTATACCGCTGCCGTTGAAGATCCGGCCGATCATATCGTCGGAAAAAGTCACCCGCATGGGATTTCCCAGAAATCGGACTTCATCGTTTGTGGCAATGCCCTGGCTGCCGGCAAACACCTGCAGCGAAACGATATCATGGTCCAGTTTAATGACCTGGGCTAACGATTTACCGCGGGACGTACTGATCTCCGCCAGTTCTTCGTTGGCAATACCTTCCGCTTTGACCGTAATGACATTCCCGGTCACACTGATTATTTTATTATACACCTTCTGCATTATCTGAGGTTTCCTCAATCAATTGGGTTATTTTGGCTTCCTGTTTCTTGAATGCAGCATCCTTCATATCGGTGTAATTCCAATCAATGAACAGCTGCCGTAATTTATTAAAGAAGTTTCGGGCTTCGTCTTTTTCTTTCAGATTAAAAGATTTCGCTAGTACATTATAAACGTAATTGAATATATATTTCTGACGCTCCGGTGATGTGGCTCCGTCAACGGAATCAAAGGAGTTCTGCTGCAGGTAAACGTTATCCAAAAATTCCGATTTCAGATAAATCGTAAAATCCTCGATGGAAGTACCCTCTTCACCAACCACCAGCATCATCTGGTGCACATCATTGCCTTTGCGAAGAATGTCACGGGCATATTGAATCGGCTTATCATCAATCATGCTGTTATATTTTGACCAGCTGTCAAGCGGATGAATCGCCGGGTAACGGCGGGCATTGGAACGGTCCCGGGAAAGCCCGTGAAATGCGCCCACCACTTTCAGGGTTGACTGGGTGACCGGTTCTTCGAAGTTTCCACCGGCCGGACTTACCGTACCGCCAATCGTCAAGCTACCAAAGCTGCCATCTTCGAATTCCACCAGACCGGCTCGTTCGTAAAACTGGGCAATCCGTGATTCCAGGTAAGCCGGGAAAGCCTCTTCGCCGGGAATCTCTTCCAGGCGGCCGGAAAGTTCGCGCATCGCCTGCGCCCAGCGGGAAGTCGAATCGGCCAGAAGCAAGACATTCAATCCCATCTGCCGGTAATACTCACCCAGCGTTGCTGCCGTGTAGACCGACGCTTCCCGGGCGGCCACCGGCATGGAGCTGGTATTGCAGATGATAATCGTCCGTTCCATCAGAGATTTGCCGGTCCGGGGGTCGGTGATCTCCGGAAATTCCCGCAGGGTTTCCACCACCTCGCCGGCCCGTTCACCACAGGCGGCGATAATAACAATATCGGCCTCCGCAAAACGGCTGGTCACCTGCTGTAAAACAGTTTTTCCGGCACCGAAAGGTCCCGGAATACAGTAAGTCCCGCCTTTGGCTACCGGAAAGAATGTGTCGATAATCCGCGTCTGGGTCACCAATGGCTCTTTGGGCACCAGCTTATCGCGGTAAAATTCAATTGGCAGTTTAACCGGCCAGTCAAAATACATCGTCAGTTTCTGTTTTTCACCTTTTTCATTTTCGATAGTGGCAATGGTATCGGTGACCTTGTACTTACCCTTTTCGGCAATGGATGTTATTTTGTAATCACCCTGCAATTGAAAGGGCACGAAAATCTTATGCTCGAAAATCCCTTCCGGCACAGTTCCGAGCTCGCCCGCCGCCTGGACTGTATCACCCTTCTTCGCCACCGGCGTAAACTCCCATTCCCGCTTGAAATCGAGTGCATCCAGGATCACGCCCCGCTTCAGGAAAAAACCGTGTAGCTCGGCCAATTCATTCAACGGATTCTGCAGGCCGTCGTAAACCATGCCGAGAATACCCGGTCCCAATTGAACCGAAAGCATCTCGCCGGAAAATTCCACTTTATCGCCGACCTTCAGTCCTTTAGTAATTTCAAAGACCTGCATGTAGGCAATATTTCCGCTGATCTTGACCACCTCGGATTTCAGCCGATCCTCGCCGGTAATTGCATAACCGACTTCATTTTGAATGATATTGCCGTCAAACTCCACGGAAATCATATTTCCGTTAATGCCAATAATGGTGCCTTTAGTCTTGTTCATAAGCCAATTCTGTATAGGTTAAAAATTTTTCCTTGCCCTTGTCCTTATCAAACTGCTGCAGCCGTTGCAGAATTTGCAATTTCAGATAATAAAGAATGAAAAACTGCATATCCGAATAATGCCCAAACTCCAACTCACTGAGTATGTTCCAGCGCAGCAGTAATAATTTCTTTTCCACATCCAGCGGATTGCCCTCTTTCAGCACCGCTGCTGCAAACAGGCGGGGTTTGTATTCCTGCCGGGCCTTCTGTGATTTCCGGTAGAGCACCAGCTCATTGCGCAGTTTGTTTTCGTATGTTTTAAATTCCCGCAGAGCCGCCGGATCGTTGTTGGCGGGTCCGGTATCATTGATGGAAACCGCAATGAGCATTCCGTAATCCGAATCGCTCAGCCACTTCCGCCCTTCGGTCAGAAACACATCGATACCCAGCGCCGGTTCCTTATCAAAAACCAGCAGCGGCAATTGGGTAGCGAAGTAGATGTATTTGTCCATCAGGCCTTGTCTAATATCTCTCTAATGCCGGGATTCAGGAATTCACCCAGGAATTCGGCGACACTCTCATCGCTAAAATCGTAATAGACATCATTGTCTTTGAGACCAATCCGAAAGCCTTTGGAAATGCCTTTGTCCACCTTGATCGTCACAGTGTCCTGCAACTCCTTGCGGCCCTTGGAAAAGATGAGTTCCCGGAGCGGTTTCAGGTCTTTATCGGAAACCAGCACCTCCAACTCCTTGTCCTTGCCCCAACTGTCAACGATTTTTATAACCAATTCATTAAGGAATTCCGGGGACATACGCTCGCCCAGCTCTTTTTTAAAGGCCGCATCGAAGAGTTTCAGCAGCTTTTCCTTCGTCACCAGCACAGTATCACGGGAAGCCTGTTTGAGGGCAGATTCAGCATTGGATTGCAACTTTTCCGCCTCTTTTTCGGCCTCGGTGATAATTTTTTCGGCCTCGGCTTTAGCCTTCTTTACAATGTCGTCCGCTTCTTTCTGAGCCGACTTGGCTATTTCCGCCGCGGCTTTCTTCGCTTCCTCAATGCCGTCGGATTTTATTTTTTCGATTAAATGCTCGAGTTTTGACTCCATGCAATCGCTCCTCTATCGAAGGTTCAGATGATTCAATTCAGCCTCAGGCGGTCTGCATCAATCATCCAGGTAATATAACCGTTGGTACTGTCATATTTTTAACATCCCCGGAACATGTCAGGTCAGATATCTTTTGTGTACCAGCCATTCTAAAAAAGCATTTGAAATTAAGCCCTATAGTCTGGATTGTCAAGTTCGATGATGTATACTCGATAATGGCAGTGTTTTTTGGAGCGTATTATCCGTGATAATACATGCATCAACACAGTTGATGCACTCCATATATTCCTCTTTATTTTGGAGTGTCCCGACTGTGCCGGGACATACACCGATG
>JAFGXZ010000345.1 GCA_016936335.1 Fidelibacterota bacterium | reverse complement strand
TACGCCGGTCGCTCTTTGGCATTGCCGGTGTTTGAACATCCAAACATCATAAGACACACTCCAATTATGGCAATGGTTTTAAAAATGGATGGTTTTTGTTTCATTCTATGACCAAATTCCTGGAATTGGTGTTGAACAATCCGGACATTTTCCATTTTTTAAAGTGTTTTTAACGATGTGATATCCGTTGCGAATAATCACGTCGCTATTACAAGTCGGGCAGACAGTTTTTTCATGAATATGCCCAGGTACATTTCCTATATAAACATAATTTATTCCGGCATCTTTGGCAATTTGGTAGGCTGTATTGAGTGTTTTAATTGGCGTGGGAGGGAGGTTTTTTAACAGATACTGCGGATGAAAACGAGTAAAATGAATCGGAACATCGGTACCGAGATTGGTGGTAATCCATCTGCACATCTGTTCCAGCCCCGAAGGATTATCATTTAATGTGGGGACAATCAGGTTGACCATTTCCAGCCAGACACCCTGAGATTTTATTTCGACCATGGTATCCAGAACCGGTATCATCGAACCGGCGACAATATTACGATAAAAATCCTCGGAATAGGCTTTGAAATCGATTTTAATTGCATCCAGAACTTTACACAAGTCCCTGAGCGGTGTTTTGTGGATATACCCGTTGGATATGTTGACGTTTCGGATGCCCTGGTCTTTACCGATAGTGGCTGTATCGATAATATATTCAGTGAATATGGTCGGTTCATTATAGGTATAGGCGATTGTTGGAATGGAATATTGTTTCGCCATTGCTACCAGTTGTTCCGGCGATAAATAATTAAAATTTAAATCTTCGGGTTTTGATTGTGCCAGATTCCAGTTTTGGCAGAATTTACATTTGACATTACAGCCGCTGGTAGAAACTGACAGTGCGGTGCTGCCGGGTAGAAAGTGGAAGAGTGGCTTTTTTTCGATAGGATCGTTATTAATGGCAGTCAGACGACCATAAATCAGGGTTTTATAATCGCCATTCTGATTCTCACGTACACCGCAGTAACCGCGTTGTATGGGGGTAACAACACAGTTTCTCGGGCAAAGTTTGCATTGAATATTTTTATTATCAAGTGATTTAAAATACCGGGCATCACGGATGTACGGATAGTTCTGATCGACGGCCTTGAGTTGGTTTATGAATATTCGGGACGACGCTAATCCGGCAAGACATTTAATGGATAATTCACAGAATTCACGCCGGGAAATCATAGGGTCTTCTAAATTTTTGTAGCAACCAGCTGGGCCATGTTTACCAGATAGTTATTTTTATCCAGAAGATTTTTTACCGCCGAAATTTTTACGAAAAAATCTTCTTTATAAAAACAGACCAATCCGGGACTTTCACTACCGGCGTCTCCGACCCGAATCTGGCTGAATGACTGGTATCGTTTATAGAGTCCACTGGCGTCGTTGCGGTCCCTGGTCTGAAAAATTTCGACTTTCATCTTCATATTATTCGGACCTTCAATTTCCTGTATGAGGATCATTTTTAATCCGTAGCCGCTGTAAAGATGATAATTTTCTTTCAAATAATTTGAAAAATCCTTGGAGGTGGTCAACATTTTAAAATCTGCCATTTTCCAGCCAAGATAATCATCTTTTTTAATTAGTAATCGGCGGGTTGACGCGCAGGATACAATTAGCAGGACAGCTAGCAACATTAATAATAGATGTTTTGTTTTCATAGTTAAAATCTCTCTTCTCCTTCACGGGTTATAATTATTCCAGCCTCTCCTTCGAGCGGGCATTTATTTTCACAGATACCACAGCCGATGCACAAGTTCGTATCAACATAGGGGTAGGCAATCATGCGTGTTTCTCCGGTTTCGAGATCAGTATATTCCTTCTCATTTAATTTAATGGCTTTTTCTGGTAAAGGGCAATGTTCTTCACAAACGATACAGTTTTCGTTAAGGCGGTAGGGGATGCAGCGGTCAGTGAGAAAAAATGCCGTGCCTATTTTGGTTTCCTGCTTTTTTTCCAGATCGAGAGGCTGAATAGCCTTTGTCGGGCAAATTTGCCCGCAGAGATTGCAATTGAATTCGCAATAGCCTATGCGGTATTTGGATACCGGTGTCATAAGACCTTCCAGACCGGTTTCAAGAAATGCCATTTGCAGGCATCCACCCGAGGTGGCACAAATCCGGACACACTCTTCACATCGGATACACCGTTCCACGAAATCATCTTCGTGCAAAGATCCGGGGGGACGCAGGCGACGATCGGTTTTCCGTGGATTTAACACGTTTAGTGAAAATAGTCCTGATCCGAATAAAGCCAATATTCCGGCGCCGATAAAGGATCGACGTGAAAGATCCGGTGCCGTTTTCATAAGAACTGGTGATTTGAACTGATAGGAAATTGCGTCTGTAGGACAATCTTCCCGACAATCCAGGCACAGAATGCATTCGGATTTTTCAGTACGGATATAATCGTCTTCAATGGCGTCCATTTTACATTTCTTCTGGCAGACTGAACAACTGGTGCATGCCGCTTTGTCCACAACGCGCTGAAAGGGGCTGAATTTTGATAAAAGCCCGAGCAATGCACCTAAGGGACACAGATTCCGGCACCAGAAACGCCGCGAAATTTTTCCCATTGCCAGGATGACGATAAATATCACAAATGGAAGCAATAGCATGAGAAATTTTGGAGTACTGACCGGAAAGAGCCACGCCGAGATGTTGTCCTGAATATCCAAAACCCTATCGGGGAAAATATTGGCATCATAGAGTCCGTTCAGAATTGTGTTTGTAAACAGGAAGAAAAATGACATACCCAATACACCGAAGGTACGCCAGAGAATTGGGATCGGATCCATCAACCATGACAATTGTACACCGAAAACCGCAAACAGGAGGAAAATAATTAACAGGACAGTTTTTACAGATCGAAATTTTTGGGTTGATTTACTTTTTTTCTTTGCGAGATATTTATCGGAAATATCAATGCTTGTGCCTAAAGGACAAACCCACCCGCAAAAAGCCCTGCCGAAAATAAATGGTGATAACAGGACCAATAGTGCAATTAGAAATACCGGATCAAAAAAGCGTCCGGCCAATTGAGTTACAATAGCGGTCAATGGATCAGCCCAGAGAAATAATTCCGGCGGAATCCAGGGTTGGAACGGATAGCTGGCTTGCAGCACCGTAAGAACGAACAGTCCCAGAAAACCAATCTGAGCAGTTCTACGAATTGCGGTTTTTCGGATTTTTTTCATGTGGAAAAAGAAAAGTGTTTTGCAGGAAATTTATTGGTGTCGATCTCACCCATATTGGCAGCGTTTGCAAGTTTCAGGTATTCCAGTGATTCCGGCTCGGTACCGAATACCCGGGCGCTCCAGGCGTCGACCAAAACCCGGTCAGTTCCGGCGATAATAGTATTTAATGTATCCACATCATTCAGATTACCTCCTGATGGTCCGTTTCGTCGCAGGACACGAATCGCATCGACAATTGTTAAATCCGGGATGATGACCCGATTGAGATCGACTATACTTTCTGCAAACGGACGGTGAATTCGTCCACGATTGCCGCCAACCAAGCCCATCATATTTTTAAAACCGATGGTCAAACCTGATAATGAATGATGCTTTAAAATAGGTATATTAATCAATTTATCAACTTTGAAGACCTCTGCATGAATCGGCCAACGCTTGATGCTTGTGCCATCGGGAATTTCAGTATCGACGTAATGTGTGTCCCTGACGAACCGGACATCAGCACCGGCTTTTCCGGCCATCTCCTGGATTTGACAATTTTTATAACTGCGCCGGGCATCGTTGCAGGTATTATCGACAATAAGCACCTTTTTTGCACCGGCATTGAGACAAAGTGTAACAACGGCGGAAACCAGCTCAGGATTGGTAGTAGCCGCATATTCAGGGCGTCGGTCCCAGCTCATATTGGGTTTTACCATCACGTAATCCCCTTTGGCAATGAAACGGGACACGCCACCCAACATTTCAAAGGCTTTGGCTGCCAATTCCTGAGGTGATCCGTTTTTAATTAGAGTTACAGTCGGTGACGTTTCAGATGCAATTCCCGGTTTTCGGACCATCAGACCAGCCCCGGCTATTATTGCGGTAGTTTTAAGAAATTTTCGTCGATCCATAAATAATCCTGCTTTAGTACGAAAATACTATTTTCAGACCTGTAATTCAAGTGAATAGATGCAGGAACTGATAATCAGGATTTTCCAGGAGAATTCGTTTTTTAATTTCATTCTCGATATGCTATATTTTGACTTAATATTTTACGATCTTTATTAAAAAATTGTAAAAATAATCAGGTTTCATTGAAATTTAAAAAAATTTTCGGGGATGATGAAATCGGAGTGAAAAAATTGGAGGATAAATTATGAAAAGTACTGGTAAAATAGCCATAATCGGAACAGGTAATATCGGGAAGTCGATTGCCAACGGCTTGATAGAATCGGGCGAATTTACAAGCGAAAATATCATATTAACCCGTCGTAAAATCCATCTTCTGGATTCAATGAAAGCTCAGGGTTTCCGGGTAAGTGGTGACAATAATGAGGCAGTTCGTCAGGCGGAAATTATTATTATTGCTGTTGAACCTCACCAGACTGACACAGTATTAAAGCAGATTTCAGCTGATCTTGATCCCCAAAAGCATATCCTCATTTCCGTGGTAACCGGTGTGGAAATCCGGCAAATTGCCGCTATCCTCGGGAATAAAATCAGTATCATTCGGGCGATGCCGAATACCGCCATTGCGGTTCGCGAATCCATGACGAGTCTGGCATCCAACGGTGCCACTAAAGAATCCATTGACCGAGCTAAAGCCATATTCGATACTGTTGGGAAAACACTCGTTATAAATGAAGAAAATATGACAGCCGCAACCGCGCTGGGAGCATGTGGCATTGCTTTTTTTCTGCGCTCAATCCGGGCGGCTTCTCAGGGAGGTATTGAGATTGGATTTCATTCAGAAGATGCGCTGATGATCGCGTCTCAGACAGCCAAAGGTGCCGCATCACTGTTACTGGTTTCGGGTAATCATCCGGAACAGGAAATCGATAAAGTCACAACACCCAAAGGTTGCACAATCGCCGGTTTAAATCGGATGGAGCACGAAGGATTCAGTTCGGCAATGATCAAGGGAATTACAGTATCCGCAAATATTGCGGCCGGATTATATGTCAAAGATAAAGATTGATTTAGGACTCTGGTAAAAATGATCAGGGAATATACAGCATACTATCTTGAAATTACCGATCCAAATGATGTAACAATAGACCAATCGATTTCAGAAAATATTCAGTTTAAAAGACTAACTGACCCGTTACCGCTGGTCAATCAGTCATTCTATCTGAAAATTGGGAGTGACTGGAACTGGATTGACCGAAAATTCTGGACGATCGATCAGTGGCAAGCTTATGCAAACCAAACCGAACTGGAAACCTGGATTGTCCATTATGATGGTTTACCAGCCGGTTATTTTGAGTTGTTGCATGAACCAAAGCAAACAGTCCAGATTGCATATTTGGGATTGTTTTCAGAATATACCGGCAAGGGAATTGGCAAATTTATAACCGGTTTTGCTATACATCGGGCGTTTACTTCGGGTGCAAAAAGAGTATGGTTATCGACCTGCTCACTGGATCATCCGGCAGCGTTGAAAACATACTTAAAATGTGGATTTAAAATTGTCAGGGATAAGACCGTTCGTAAAGATTTTCCTGAAAAGTAGCTTTTTTACACGGTTTCGATCCGCAATATCACCAGCAGCTGTTTTTCTTTAAGTGTGTTTAGTTTCATGATATTGACAATATACTCAATTGCAGCTGGTTTTCCAGTTTTCATAATGGCATTAACAGAATGAAAATTTTTAATATTTGCCAGACGAACAGCTTCTTTAAGCGTTTCTTTATATCCTTCTTCGAATAGCTCCGCCAATGACAAATTCAATATTGCCAAACGGCTTTGACCGGTTATATTGCGGGCTTTTTCCGTAATGGCTATAATTGATCCGATAGAATCGGTGATGAAGGCAATCTCTTCGTCTTGGATAACATTTTGTAAAACATCTTTTTCAAACTTTACATCAGAGTAAGCCTCTTTTAGACGTTCATTAACAGATTTAAGTTCTTCATGTAATTTTTCAAGTTCAGCATCCGCTTTCTTACGCTCGGTAATATCCCGGAAAATAGCTCTCGTTGAAATGAAATGTCCATCTTTGATTTGAGGATTTACACTGCCTTCGACAAAGATCGTTTTTCCTGATTTTGATACAAAAACAGTTTCAATAGATTGAAATGACTTTCCTAAACCTACATCATGAAAAAGGTTACCGCATTTATCTCTATAATCTTCGTGAATGGTATCAATAAAATTCAGAGTTTTCCGATCCTCGGCATCGTAACCCATCAACTCTTCCCAGGCCTTATTGACATAATCATATTTACCCTCGGCATTTACACTCTGAATCAAGTCATTGGCATTTTCAAAAAGGTCTTTATACTTTGTCTGGCTTTCTTCCAGTTCGGATATCAGTATTTTTAATTTTAGATTTTGCTTCGTTTCAATAATGTGACTTTCTTCGACATGGATTCGAGTTCGTTTACGAACAAAATGGATAATACTGGATAATACGATAGACGATAGCATGAAAAAACCGAAATGAAACCAATTACCCGATTCAGGGAAAGTGACGGCCACAATTATCCAGGATACAGAGGTTATTAAAATGACGGCAATATACCAGATGGATGATAAAAACAAAAATCCCGTGCCCAATATTAACAGTGTCAAATTGGTTGTTTGTTGAGGATCTTTCGTCAAATATAAATGGAGAATTCCATTAAATAGTACCAGAAATGCGATCAATGCGCCGACGGGGTGGGCATTACTTGGGGGAACCGTCAATTTATGCAACAGCAGATTAATCATGAGTAATATAAATACGGTTGCCGCCGCCGTGGAAGTCATAATTATCCTGACCGATTCGGTCAAAAAGAAAAAATGGCTGAATGAAAATATCAGGTATAATAATGCTAATCCAAGGCTGACTGGTTTGAGTTCGGACAACACAATTGTATTCAGATTAGTCAGTATTTTAGATTTTTCAATCTCTGAAATATCGGATTGTGACTCTTTCATTTGAACTCCATTAAAACGGATTATTTTGAAAAGTCTGTAAAATTATTTTATTTGGAGATAACATTGCCATTATTATTAAGTTGAGATTATTATACGAAAGCAATTGTGAAAAAGCAAATTCAATTCCACAGAGTATATTATAATCTCTGCAGCAAATCGGCAGGTTTTGGGTATTTTTCCGAGATATCTTTTAAATAATAACCTATCCGGTCAATATTATCCATGTCGATTTTACGGGCAAGATTTTTCAAACCGCCCTTTGAATACCGGGAATACAGGAACATGTATTTTGTTGCGGCGATGAAATAGGCCTTTTCAACAATATTCCAGATGATCGATGCTTCAAGCGAGCCAACCAGGAGAAATGAATAGAGTGCATTTTGATGATCGCCGGCATATAATTGACCGGTCCCCGGAATAATGTTTGACATCAATGACGCCATTTTTTTTGATTTTTGCGGGACTGTCGAAACATTGCTGACATCATCGATCAGGCCGGATGTTTCGATGAAATGGACCCTTTGCAAACATTCAATTCCCTGTGGCCAATCGGCTTGATAAATATAGGTCCAGGCGGTGATGTATTCAATCTGGTTTTGCTGAATCGAATCACTTTGGTCTGACAACATAGTCAATACTTTTCGCATGGCATCATAATCATAATTATCCCAGTGAATAGTGGCGAGGAGTTTCAAACATTCCCGGTCGCTTTGTGACGACTCCGGGTTAGTGATAGCATCAATTAAAGGCTCTTCGGCAAGCAGGGATTGTTCCGCCTGATAGTATACATTTGCCATTTTGTAGAGCAGCTCATCCTGTTTGCCAGACTGATTGAAATAGAGCTGGCGCTTATACTCGGTAATGGCTTCAAAATAGAGGTCTTTTTCGGAATAGTAGTCGCCCAGATCTGCTGCAACCATTAATGCAGGTAGCAATAAATAACAAAATGTAATTACTTTTTTTGCCATGATTGCCAGTAGGGATTTTTTAAAACCGGATTGTACTGTTCAAGCTTTTCGATGAGTTTGTCGTTTAGGGATTCATTGTAGAGAATTGTACCAACGTAAGTGCCGTAAATTGTACCCAGGTAGAATGAAAGAGTGATCCCGGAACTGACAATGCCGGTGATCAGTAGATTGGCTTTGAACGCCTGCCATGTCACAAGCCCGGCGAAACTTGTCATCCCAAAGGAAAACAGCGCATCACCCGGCCGCCTGATATTAGTCTTTCCTAATCCCGGAACAATGGCTGATAAGATTGACGAAAAGACCGGTGATTTTCGCCGGATGTGAGAGCGACGTTGTTCAATGTCCATAAGGGCTGACCGAAGTGAATCATCTGTAATATTATTAAATCCATTGATATTAACAGATATAGAATCCCGATACAGAGAGGCTAAATAGTAATAGTAGAATTCCGTGTCGTTTTCATAAGCAAATTCTTGAATAGCGACCCAATCCTGAAGCTTATAATGATTGTATAGCAATGCAATTCGGGCGGTTGATACTAATTTTGAATCATCCTGGGCAATGATCCTGGAAAAGGATTGACCTGCATAGTCATAACGTTCCCGGAACTGATGGCAAAGACCGATTTTAAACAGGATTGTATCGTTATCAGAATTGGATAAAAACAGGAAGCGTTCATATTCAATGGCAGCCCGGAGGAAGTCTTCGGTCTTGAAAAGGTGATCGGCAAATTCCAGAACCTTTTTTGGATCGGTTGATAATTCCGATGCAGTCAACTGGCTGAAAAGAACCAGGACTATAGTTACAAGTAATAGATTACCTGTTTTTTCTGATATCATAGCGATAAACCGGATCACTGAATTTTTCTCCGTCAAATTGATAATACTTAGGGGCAAAGGGGTTGCAGCGCAATAAACGATCGCCGGCAAGCAGAATACCTTTGATCGTCCCCAGTTCTTCAATTGCCGTAAACGCGAATCGCGAGCAGGAGGGATGGAATACGCAAGACGGTAAATCCTGGCTGGAAATCCCTTTCTGGTAAATGCGAATCCATACCAGTGCAGAC
>JAFGXZ010000344.1 GCA_016936335.1 Fidelibacterota bacterium | reverse complement strand
TTGTCATTATAATAGAGAAGATCTTCCGGCAAACCATTGCAGATTAGAGTATCGATAAAACAATAATCATCTAAATCGATGCAAAGAATTCCATTGAGGTACCAGCAGGAGACATAAGCAATATTATTGATGATTTCAATATCTCGAGGACCGGCATTGGGAATATTAATGGATGTTTCATACTGAAATCCATTGCTGATATTGGCAATTTCAATCGTGTTAGAATTATTCATAATAATATACAGCTTGTTATTGTAGATTTTTAATGACTGACCGGTATCGCCTAATGGATTATTCGATTGATTCCAGTAGATTGGGCCATCAACATATGTAAAATCAGAATTAATTGACCACAAAGAGGAATTAAGACTATTAAAATTGCCTTCACATAATACATAAGTTTGTGTTTGCGCCACAAGAACTGAAATCATAATTGAAGCAATTAACAAAAAGCGATGGAACATAGTAAAATCCTTTCTTGTGCTTGTTTAATTCATTTCATAGTTAATTGATAACCGGAACGATTGGGATGGCTCAGGATACCCTAAAAGAGTTTCGTAGTTAAAATCACTTAGATTATTGATAGCGGTTGTGACAATGATATTTCCAAATCGACTTATGAAGGTATAAGATGTGCTCAATGAACAGATTGTATAGGGACTAATGAATTGATCTTCGGGCCAGCTGTAGGTGGCAATGCGTTTACTGACATGGTTAAGTTGAATGAAAAAAGAGAAGTGATTCGGTTTCCAGGAAACTGAAAATGAAGAGCTGATTTTTGGGGCATAACGTAACGGTTTTTTAAAATAATCACCGGGCGTCTGATCTTCAGAAATATTATAATTGTACTGGGCATTTAAAATAATTGGAATTGAAGAGTGTTGCCAGTCCAGGATGACTTTATAGCCTTTTCGAATCGCCTGTTGAATGTTTTTTGGTTGCCAATACGATTGTAGTGGTGTCCATAGAATCAGGTCTTTACTTGCTTTATAATAAAGCATTGAATTTATTGAGAATCCCGGCCTGAATTTCAGATCCAGACCACCGATAAGTTTGTTGGTATATTCCGGTTTTAAATCGGGATTACCGCCGGGTTTCCAGTACAAATCATTAAAGGATGGAAAACGAAAGAATTTTCCGGTACCTAAATAGATCATTCCGTGATCCGAATGAAATTTGTAGCCAGTTTGAAAATCATTGTCTGTTTCAAAATATAGACCAGGAGAGTAGTTTGCTGATATTGATGGCTTTAGAAAAAATCCTTTAAGTGGTGAATAATTTCCGGACATTAAGAATTTATAACTGACTCGATCGTGAATATCAGTATTCATACTGTTAATTAAGTCGTAATTTGAGTCGATGTAAAACAGAAAATTCAATCTTTGATTGAAAGATAAATTTTGTTTAATTAAAGCCTGGTAGCTGTAAAGTATATGCCTGGTATCAATACTATTTTGGGGGTTAACAAAATGGTCGCTTGTTGATTTTATTAAAAGTTGAAGATAACCGTATCCAAAATGATTAATCCACCCGAGTTTTGATCCGATCATTGTTATTCGATCACTTCGGCGGGCATCCGGTGTTGGTGACCACACGAGTCCAGCCACTCCTCGTATCTGACTCGAGTGCAAAATCAAAGCATCCAAAAACAATTTCGTGGAAAAGATTATCGAAGATGTTGATGCGAAAAATTGCTGTTTAAAATCATTATTATCTCTTTCGAAATATTCCTTCGTTACTGGATTTTGAACCCTATAATTACTCAGATCAAGTCTTTGACCTGCTGTAAAATAATTTCGATATCTACCGGAATGAGTGTTGAGATTAGCTGTTATAGAAGAATGTCCATAAGAACCAATACTAACAATAATACCGGTCTTTGACCATTTCGGCTGGATTTCTAAACTGCCTTCAGCATTACTATGTTCGGGATTTTTCAAATCCAGGTTAGGTGTATAACTGATATTTTTGATCAGGGATGAAGGTAATTGTGAAATGTCTATTTGGCCGTTCTGAGCACTGGTTAAATCAAAACCGGCGAAGAAGATATTTGTATGTGATGAAGGTGCCCCATCCAGACTCAAACTGCTGATTCCGGCCGGGCCGCCATAGGATTTGATATATGTGCCAGGAAGTGTGGATAGCGCTTGGCCGGATTCAATTACGCCCATTTCCGGTAAGATTGAAACATCAGCGAACTTTTTAGTTTGAATATTTTTCGTTTGAGCGTTTATCTCAACTTTTCCTAATTCGAGAGGTGATGGGTTAAGAATGATTTGAAATGAATTTATTCCGACTGGAAAAACAATTGTCGCAGGAATATAGCCAATTCGCTGGAATTTCAGAGAATCTCCCGGACTAAAGCGTGATGTAAAAATGATTTGACCATCAGCGTCTCCAATAATCCAGCAGCCATTATTTTTATTAATAACAGTAACATATGAAATTGGAGTATTTTCCATATCGACTGTATAAGCAACAGTATTTGAACGAGCAAATAATGGACCGGCAAACTCAAAAACTATTAAGATTATGAATATGTATGAAAATAAATGGTAAGAATGCTTGAAATTCACTTTTCTAATCCTCAATTCGCCCGCGCAATCAGATTAGAATGGAATCAACAGGTATCCTGACTCCCGGATCATTCGCAATTCTACACCTTCCAGTTATACACCGTGGTATTTGTAGTTGCGTCCTCGGTTACAGTAGCGGGGCTGTGCTCGATTTTCACGAGCTTCCCTGTTTAAATCCATATCTAAAATAACGTTCAAATATAGCGATATTCAGAAAAGTTACCAACTATTATTGGGTATTTATTGTTATTGGGAATATTCAAGATAATTTATTAATTTTTGTAAAATGATTATGAATTTTCGCCAATATGTTGAAAAAATGCCAAAGGTGGAGATTCATCTCCACATGGATGGTGCTTTTACGTTGGAATTTCTATACGACCTCGTCCGGAAATATGGTGGTGATCCTGAAATTAAAAGTATTGCAGATTTGAAGGATAAATTTGTTTTCAGGGATTTTCCCCATTTCATTGAAACCTGGTTCTGGAAAAACCGGTTCTTCCGGGAACCCGTTGATTTTGAGGAATCCACATATCGGACGCTAAAGGAAATGGCGCGTCAGAATATTGTGTATACTGAGGCATTTTTCTCGCCCTGGGATTACCGGGAATCAGGAGTAAATCCAACAGATATTGCCCGGGCAAATCAAAATGCTGTCAAACGAGCATATCGGGATTTTAATATTCGTTGCCGCTTGATTGTGGATATCACCCGCGATCATGGTCATGAACATGCGATGGATCGCCTGAATGAGATTACACCGTTCATGGGAAATGAAATTATTGGAATCGGTTTGGGGGGCAGCGAACAGCGCTTTCCTGCCCGGCTGTTCAAGGATGTATTTCTCGAAGCAAAAAGACGCGGATTCCACTATGTTGCTCACGCCGGTGAAGTCGTTGGCCCTGAATCAGTCTGGTCCGCGATAAAGGATCTTGAATCTGAACGCATTGGTCACGGAGTACGTTCTATTGAAGACCCCGAGTTGGTCGAATACCTGCGGATTGAACAGATTCCGTTAGAGGTATGCATCGTCAGCAATATTAAAACCGGAGTATATTCTAATTTTAATGAACATCCGTTTGCGGAATTATTCCATAAAGGATTATTAGTAACCGTAAATTCCGATGATCCAACTATGTTTGGTTCAACTCTTGCAGATGAGTATTCGATACTATATCAGCATATGAAATTGACATTGCCGGAAATCAGGCACGTTCAGATTAATACCATTGAATCATCTTTTGCATCTATGGATGAGAAGCGGGAAATGAAGGAACAGGTAAACAGATTTTGGATTGATAATGCGCTGTCGCTTACCGATAATTAAATAAAAATTGATCTGAACAGATATTTATAAAATCGTCATTTAATTAGCATTTTGTATTGTTGTGAGAATTCCCAATAGTCCTCAATCAAAATAAAAATTATGATGAATAAAGCAGGTAATGCATCATGAATCCAATTCTGATCGGGCTGACACTTTATTTAGTGGTTATTCTGGTCATCGGTTTAAAAAGTACCGATAAAAACAAAACCCAGTCGGATTTCCTGATTGCCGACCGCAAACTGGGCGCCTGGGCGATTGCGCTGTCAGAACGTGCCAGCGGGGAATCAGCCTGGTTGCTGATCGGCTTACCAGGAGCGGCATTAGCAGTTGGTTTTCTGGAAATCTGGGCTGCGGTAGGGTGCATTTTAGGGATAATTGTCTCCTGGCTTTTTATTGCCGCACCGTTGCGAAAACTAGCCGGGCAGTATGATTCTATGACCCTGCCGGACCTGATCGCCAATTATTTTAATGATGAGACCAAAACACTGCGCATTATTTCATCTCTGATCATTACGTTTTTCTTTACCTTTTATGTGGCGGCCCAGTTCAATGCAGCCGGAAAAGTGCTGAATGTGACGTTTGGAATTCCTCAATTGACCGGGATGTTTATTGGCGCCGGGATTATTCTGCTGTACACAATATTGGGAGGATTTCGGGCGGTCGTCTGGACCGATATGGTGCAGGCCCTGATCATGTTTTCAACGTTGATCATTTTACCGATCGTGGGATTGTTTGAACTGGCTCAGGCCGATGTGAAATACCTGGCAGCGGGATCTGAAATATTTTCCTTAACCGGTGGAAAAACCGGAGTTGTGGCATTTGTTGCTGTGATTGGCGGATTGAGTTGGGGATTGGGGTACACCGGGCAACCTCATCTCCTGGCGCGTTTTATTGCCATCCGCGATACAAAAGAGATCAAGCGCGGTCGGATTATCGCATTCACCTGGGCGATTCCGGCATTTTTCGGGGCCTTTTTTATGGGAATCATTGGAGTGGCCCTTTATGGCGCCGATAAATTTACCGATCCTGAATTCCTGATGCCCTTTATGGCGACCAGTCTTTTGCCCGGCTGGATCGCAGGCATCCTGATCTCCGGGGCAATGGCGGCGATGATGTCCACAGCGGATTCCCAATTACTGGTGACAGCGTCCGCAATATCCGAGGATTTCATTCATAAAGTGGCGAATAGAAACCTGTCGCCTGAAAAATTATTGAACGTCAGCCGTTTAGCAACAATCATCGTTGGGATATTTGCCTTCGTTATGGCCTGTACATCGACGGAATTGGTATTCTCGCTGGTGTCCTATGCCTGGTCGGGATTGGGCGCCAGTTTCGGGCCGGTGCTGCTGGGCATTATCTACTGGAAGAAGATAACGAGGGAGGGGGCGATCGCCGGACTGCTGACAGGCTCACTCTCAACGATAATCTGGAAGAATATTGATATTCTGAATGATGCCGTGACGGAAAGGCTCTCTTCATATCTTCTGGCCTGTCTAACAATTGTTGGCGTGAGTATTATTACTTCGAAAAAATAACTGTTGCCGGAGGGGAAAGCAATCTGTCGTTAATTAATTCGTGCAAATTCCAGATAAGGGCTTAGTTCAATCCCTGCTTGTCCCATGGGGGACTCCCCTGGAGCACTCTGACCCCGATTGTTCGGGGATCAGGTGCGAAGCAGATTTGTTAGGTGTTCTATTAATAATTAAGGCATTGGCCATAGTTTAATCGTTCCTTCTGACGCAATAGCATTTATTGCTCTAATAGGAAGTCCATAACGTTCTGCAAGCACATTATATGAACCACTTGAATCACCTATTTTGTCTTGGTAATCAACTAATTCATAAAATATCCTTTTCTTTTCAGACTCGGGTATTGATAGTAATTCGTTGTATGTCATCCCGTTAACTGTTTTATCCACATAAATCAAATTAACATTAGCATACTTTGATTTAGTTGTTTGTTGTATGGATTCTTGTTTTACTGATGTATATCGAGATATAATATTCTTTGAAATAGATGGAATATATGAACTTGACTCATTATTGTTTTGAAAACTAATTAATTTC
>JAFGXZ010000343.1 GCA_016936335.1 Fidelibacterota bacterium | reverse complement strand
GGGATCAGGATTGTGCTGCGGCAACAGAAAATATCCTGCTTTCACTGCCGGAATTAGGTCTGGGTGGTGTTTGGATCGGTTATCATCCCCGTAAAAAAGAGGAGGATATTTTAAAAGATATCGTGCCGGTTCCGGAGAATATAAAAATATTCAGTTTGGTTGCCGTTGGCTATCCTGGTGAAGAAAAAAAATCCCGTTCTCAATACGATGACATGAAAATTCATCATGAACAGTGGTAGGATTATAATTGCGAGAGGAGTTCTATGAATAGAGCAGAAATTATTATTATCGGTGCTGGCTCGATCGGGCTGGCTATTGCCCGACGTTTATCGAAAACCGGCAGGAATATCGTTTTGCTGGAGCGGCACAGCAGCTTTGGGCAGGATACATCAACGCGCAACAGCGAGGTGATTCACGGCGGTATGTATTATCCGACCGACAGCCTGAAAGCCAGGCTTTGCGTGGATGGCAATCGCATGCTATATGAACTCTGTTCCAAACATGCCGTTCTGCATCGGAAAACCGGAAAGTTGATCATCGCCAACACTGAAAATGAACGCAAGAATATAGAAGAAATTTATCACCAGGGTCAAATCAACCACGTATCCAATTTGCAGATGATCGGAGAACAGGAAATTAAGAAAATTGAGCCGAATATTCGGGCCAAATGGGCATTGCTGAGCCCGGAGTCCGGAATTTTGGATGCGACAGAGTTAATGCGATATTTCGAGCAGGAAGCGTTGGCAAATGGGGTGACAATCCGGTACGATCACGAAGTCGTCGGCCTGGAAAACCGGAATAACGATTATAAAGTGATTGTTCGTCGGGATAATGGCAAAACTGAAGAGATCACAACCGACGTGGTGATAAATGCAGCTGGTCTCTATGCTGATAAAATTTCCACAATGCTTGGGATTGATATTGAAAACGCAGGATATCGGATCTACTGGGTGAAAGGTGAATATTTTGATGTGAACGAACGGCATCGCGGGAAAATGAGTCACCTGATTTATCCGACCCCGACGCCGGTGAGTTTGGGGATTCATGTAAGGATGAGACTGGATGGTACTTTTGCCCTGGGTCCCAACGCATTATATGTGGACGAGATCAATTATGACGTTGATCCGATACACCTGGATCAGTTCTTCAGCGATACACAAAAATATCTGCCCTTTCTGGAAAAATCGGATTTAACACCGGGCATAGCCGGTATCCGCGCCAAACTGCAGGCCAAAGGGGAAACAGCCAAAGATTTTATTATCCGGCACGAAGATGACAAAGGGCTACCGGGATTTATCAATCTGGTTGGTATCGATTCACCGGCGCTGACCGCATGTATGGCGATTGCAGAAGAGGTGGCGGGGATTTATAAAGAATTATAAACCGTCATTTCTGCATTGGGGTACAGTTTGCTGTGCCATTCTATTTTCGTAAGCGTTTTCGCAGTACGTCGAATGTTGTCAGGAGAACCGGCCCGATAAACAAATCTCCCAGCAGTGCTGTAAAGATGGCAATACTGGCCAGAATGCCAAAATCCATCAGGATTCGGGTTTCCGACAGGATAAATATCAGGAAGCCGGTAGTCAGGATCAGCGATGTAAATATTAGAGCCCTCCCGACTTCGGTCAGTGCTGTCCGCATGGCTTCATGAATATCTCCGCACCGCCGATACTCGTATTTGAAATGACTGAAATAGTGGATTGTATCATCCACAACAATCCCGATTGCCACCGATGCAATGATCGCTGTCGCCATATTCAATCGAAATCCGGCCCAACCCATTAAACCCAGAATAAATACAATCGGAAAGACATTCGGTAAAAGACTTAGAAAACCCAGCTTCGGCCCGAAAATCAGAAGCATTAACACAAGAATAATGATAAACGCTGTTCGCAGACTGGAGATTTGGGTCCCGACAATATTTCGGGTAAGTCGATTGACAAGATAATCAAATCCGGTCACCTGGATATCGAAGTCGTCGAAATGAGAGTCCAAATATTTATTAATAATTGTAAACAGCTGTTTATTTTGAATATCGTCCATCTGTTTGGTGATAATAGAAATACGGGCAATATCATAATCGGTCGTGATATATCCGTCAATTTCCTCGCCACCGGAAATTTCGTACATGAAAAGACACTGGGCAACCGCCTCGCTTGTTTCGGGAATACGGAAAAAGGAATCTTCATCGCTGTTCAGAGATCGGTAGATCAGTTTCAGGTGGTCCGCCACTGAATAAGTAACTGATACCTGTGGATGGGCGACCAGGCATTTCTGAAAGGTTTCAATTTCTTTCAGTATGTCGGGGTTCTTGAAGCTGTCTGTCTCCCCGCTGAGGGTAATTTCAGTACTTGAAACACCGGCCAGATATCGATCCAGAAACTGGGTGTCCTTGTATAATGTGGTGCAAGGTTTGAGGTATTCAATCATCGAACCTTCGATCCGGATCCGCGGTATTCCCAACGCCATGAAAATTACTACTGTAGTAAATAGTACGAGGATTGTTACTCGGCGAGTTTCGTTAAGATCGGCGATGGTGTTTAAAGTATTGTCTAAAAATCGTGGTTTGTTTATAACAATTTTTGAGTGTTTTGGTGCAAACCACAGGAGCCCGGTCGGAATGAGTATAATTGATAAAACAAATGAACTCATGATCCCAATTGCGGCAAAAATTCCAAGACTGAAAATACTGGGAATTGAGCTGGTGACCAGCGAACCGAAGCCGATGGCTGTTGTCAAAGACGTGAAGAAACAGGGAGCGCCGGCGTTTACCAGACTTGCAATAATCGCCGCTTTTTTATCCGGAAAACGATTGAATTCCAGTCGGTACTGGCTGATCAAATGAACGGAATTCGCAAGACCGATAATCGTGACCAGAGCAAACAGTGTGGTCGAAACCGGTGTGATCGGGGAATCCAGGTATCCCTTTAGTCCCATGATCCAGATCAGCGCAAACAGAACAGTGACTAACGGAAAGATTATCGAATGGATATTGCGGAAGATTACCCAGAGAAAAATAGCCGAAATCAGCATGGATATGGGAAAAAATACACTGATGTCATGATCCATTAAATTATTAATGGCAGCATCAGTAATCAACTCTCCGCCAACATGAAATTGATATCCGGACTGAATGGTTTCTTTTTTGAGAAGATTTTTAATGCTGGTATCGATTTCCCGGTTGTATTCGCCCAGACTTTTGGTTTTATCGACATTTCGCTCCAAAATGAGCATTATTGCCACGGTCTGAAAGTCCCGCGTGATCAGATTTCCATAGATAAACGGATTGCTCCGGATTCGGTTTTCCAGCTCCGGTATGTCGGGATTTTCATCAAACAGGGAGCCGATTTCCAGGCCGTAGTCGGTTCCGATAATGGTTTCCACGGTTGTGAGACTGATCACGTTACGAATATGGGGTGATTGAGCAAAAGCATCGGTTAAATAGTCAAGATAATCGATTTCCTTGGCCGAAAATGGCTGTTTCCATGTATATGCGACCATGACAAACTGGCTTTCATCAAACGTATCCTGGAATTCATGATATTTAATAAGGGTGGAATCGTCTTTTGAAAACCAGGTGGAAGAATCGTCCCGCATTTCCAGGCCGGGAACGTAGCGAAGCATGAAAGCAGTTATTAAAACAATCAGCAGGAGCAGCGGAATACGGAAACGGATTACAAGTCGAGCAATCAGATTCATGATCGTGTCCTAATGTGCCCATC
>JAFGXZ010000342.1 GCA_016936335.1 Fidelibacterota bacterium | reverse complement strand
GATATAACAGTTTTTCATATAAACTCGCCCTGTTCCACGACCGCCCCAGGTATAATAAGTATCCTGATAGCCCAGCAGATTACAGTTATAATACGCCTGACGGTCACCATTGACCCGCAGTGCCACAGCCTGCTGATCGGACACCAAACCATCATTTTTAACTGTATTTTGGAAAGTTATATTTTCCGCAATAAAATCATCGGCATCAATCGCCACACTGTAACACATCGAAGTTCCGCCCGCAATTCCGGCATAATCATCATAAGTCAGAATTGTTGAATCCCGGTCTTCACCTTTTAAAACGACATTGGTCTTATAGCGATCCAACATCAGTTTTTCATAATACTTACCCTTTTTTACAAAAATCGTATACTGCCCGGTATAATAATTGGGAATATCGTCAAACGCCGCCTGAACGGTTTCATAATTACCCGTGCCATCCTTGGCTACTACTTTTAAAACAGGTCCAGCAGGAATCTGTGTTGTAAAAGATTGTTCATTTCCATATCCCGTTCCGGCGCTGTTTGCAGCGTATGCACGAACATAATACTTAGTGTCAGCCACAAGATCGTACAATCCACTGGTAAAAGAGCCTGTCCCTTCGCCATCTTCAGTAAAATTGTCAGAAATTGTTGGTGAATCAGTTGTACTCCAGCAGATACCACGTACAGTGACCTCACCACCGCCCCAATCTGAAACATACCCTCCGCAAATGGCCGTTTTGACCATAATATTTGATATGCTATTTGTCGATACAGTCGGTACAATAATAGACGCCAAGCTTGTGAAACTAAGTTCCTCACCATAGGCTGTCCCCGCTGCATTGATGGCATAAGCGCGAATGAAATAAGTCGTACCTTTTGATAAACTGCTGACATTACTGGTAAAACTTCCGGCACCTTGTCCATCGGACGTTCGGTTGTCTGCAATGGTCGGACTGCCACTGGTATTCCAGCAGACACCTCTTTCGGTCACAATAGCACCGCCATCATTTGTCACCGTTCCACCACAAACGGCATTATTTGTCGAAATTTTGGAAACGGCTGATGTGCTGACAGTTGGTGGATCTGCTGTTGCACCGAATGTGACCCCGGAAATTTTTACACTATCCATTGCCACAAGTTTCGCCCAGCCAACCGCTTCAGTATTATGCGGAGATACTCTCAGATAAAATGTTTCTCCTGTTTTGACGGTATCAACCAAATTCACACACAATGGCATAACCTGGTCGCCATATAACAGGGTATCGGCAATCAGTAATGTCTTCGATGAAAAGGTCGAATCTTTGGAATAATAAAAAGCAGCCCGCATGTTACTGGTGAACCATCCGCCAATATACAGCGATATTTCTTTTACAGTAAATGTGCCGCCGAATTTGGGTTCCACTGCGTATTCGAACCATAAGCTGTCCGTTGGGTTAGGCTCGGCATTCCAGGATTTTGAAACTGTTTGAATAGAGCCGCAGGTAACATCATATCCACCGGTCGTTGGTAAGGTTGTGATTTCATAAAACTTCATCGCATCACTATACGCCTCCGTATAAGCGACCAGTGGTCCATTGGTTACAGCCCGATTATCCTCTTCAAATGGCCAAAGCGCATACGCTGCCACCGGAATTGCCTGGGTTGTTCCACTGATTGTCATATTGCGGACATACAGATATTTCGATGTCGAGGCTGTGCCGGTGTACCAGGGGTAAACCCGAAAATAGATGGTATCACCCGCCGAAATGTTCATTGCCATTGTAAATGTGTATAGCGAATCATCATCCTTTAGCAGTTCAATCACATTACCGTTTAATTGTAGCGCTGTTGAAAAATCAGCACTGGTATCAATGGCGACATTTGCCCGTAGATTGCCCGTTCCTTTAGCACCCAGGTAAATTGAAATTTCAGTACATTGAAATTCAAAACCTGCTTTGGGGTAAGCGGCAAATTGAACCCAACGACTGTCAACCTGCCCGGTTTCATCACCCCAACTAACCGCCGCTCCATCGGCATACGGCCACCAGCGTTGATCCGGGCCCGGTCCGTTCAAATAATCACGCACTTCAAATCCGGGGCTGCTGATTTGGGCCAGTCCTGCCAGATTCCCTCCCTCAGCTGAGACTTCCTGGTAATCAGGTTCTGTACAGCTCCAATTGACCAGAGCTGGCGTTTGTGCCATCAAAAGACCAAAGGCCATTAAAACAACCAATATAAACAAACCTGTTCTGTTCATTTCCCCCTTCTGGATCGCTGATATCCGGTAATCATATCCCGAACAACCCGAGCATGATTTAATGACCAGTTGACAAAATTTTTCGCAGCC
Organism: Fidelibacterota bacterium; assembly: GCA_016936335.1. GTDB lineage: Bacteria > Fidelibacterota > UBA2242 > UBA2242 > UBA2242 > B118-G9. The sequence continues at coordinate 3,217 of JAFGXZ010000342.1, read as the reverse complement.
TGAAAATTCTCAAAATCCGCTGGCAGGCGGCGATCATCAATATATTCATTGTAGAACCAGGGATCACCAATCGCTAATACCACCCCATTACCATATTCCGACATTGCAATTATGATATTTCCGTCCGAGTTTAAAATTGGTCGGGCTTTACCCGATAATGTCAGTGATGCAACTTCTTTCATATAAATCTTGGAAAGATTTTCAAATAGTGGATGATCCGGCAAATCGTCAAATTTTGCCATATTATAATTCTTGTTTTCGACTCTGTTCAGGCTGACCTCATTGAACCGGATACCGAACTTTTGCGCCAAGTGGTTAAAATGCTCGAATTCCGCATTACCCTTATCATTCGCAAGCAGGACCAACACACCGCCAGAACGTACCCACTTCGTGATATTTTTAATCGCTGCTGGAGATATATAATTCGGCTCGGCGGTTTCTTTTGGTGTATCGGGATCGACAATAATATAGACACTCAATTTTTCCAGAACTGCCGCTGTTGGTGCCTCTTTGACTTCAGAAATAAATGCCCCGGTGTTTTCATAAAGGTTGCCCAATTCATAAAAACCGGAATTCTCCCGGTCTTCCCAGATGTAGTGATACTGCCTGCCATCCCGAAATTCATGATTATAAAAATAATCTAAACCAACGACTTTCCCGATGCCAATGTCGGAAAGTTCGGGTCCTTCTTTGAGATATTTCACGATTGGCAGATTGATCGGTTGCATTGCATCGATTACGAGCTTGCAGATTTGAATGGCGCCATACCGGTTGAAATGGGTATTATCGGATTTTCCTTCTGGGCATCTTTTATAGACACCAGCCGGAGCCCGCAGAAACAAGGCTTCGGATTTTTCCGGACCCAGTGCTGATAAATAGTGCATACTGCTGGCATGCAGATCAATTAATGGAACATTATATTCAGATGCCAATTCTCTGACAACTTTCGGATAATCCCCATGTTGATCGAAAAACTCGCCGGTTTCGGAAAATTTACGACGATTGACCGGTGTGATCAAAACCGGTGTTGCGTCCTTTTGATGAGCTTCCGTAATATATTTAACGAGATTGCTCCGATAATTTGTATGCGCCTCGGCATAGCGGATGGTATCGGATTTTTTTGCATCATTATGTCCGAATTGAATGAACAGATAATCGCCGGGTCTCAGGTTATTATGAACCTCGTCCCAGAGTCCCTGGTCAATAAAACTTTTCGTGCTGCGACCGTTACGGGCGTAGTTGATGATACGAACATCCTGTGTAAAAAATAATGGAAACAGCTGCCCCCAGCCCCGCTCCGGATTGTCGTCCAGAGGTTTATCCGCCATAGTCGAATCACCGATCAAGTGAATTGTTACCCGCGGCGCCGCGGCAATGACGTTGATAATCACAGCCACAATCAACAGACAAAACGGAATGCTAAAATATTTTCGATAGTTCGCCATAATTTATTCAGATGCTTTCTGACACCCCTTCTCCAATTCCACTGCTGCCAGAATAAATGGCCCAACCGCTTTAAAATCGTTGTTCCTCTGCGGTTCACTGATATAATATTCGAAGCTACCTTCGCGTTGCTGCTTTCCACCCAATCCGGCACCGGAGCAGGCATGCAACACATCCACCAGCCCGGAATCATTGACTATGACAAATTGATCAATAAAGCCCTTAAATGACTCAACTGCTAAATCATAATATTTCACCGGCAGATAGCCAAGCTTGGCACCTTTGGCAAAACTGTAGATGAACATGGCCGAAGCCGACGATTCCAGGTAATTTCCGGCACGATTCCCCTGATTTAGAACCTGGTACCAAACCTTTGATTGGGAATCACGGATACGCAGTACGGCACGCGATAATGTCTGAAATTGATTCAGAAGCGTTAATCGATCTGATGTGTTTTCCGGTAGGATTTCCAGCACATCCACCAGCGCCATCATGTACCAGCCGACACCGCGTCCCCAGAAATGCCGAGAAAGTCCTGTTTCCGGATCTGCCCAGATCTGCTGGTGTTTTTCATCCCATCCATGATATAGCAAACCGGTTTCAGGATCGAGTGTATGATGATAAATAAGCTGAAATTGTTTGATTATATCCTCATAGTCCGGCTGATCGGAAAATTCCTTTTCATATTCGGCATAAAAAGGCGCTGCCATATACAGGCCATCCAGCCACATCTGCCATGGATATATATTTTTATGCCAGAATCCACCTTCCAATGTGCGGGGCTGAATATGCAATTGCTGTCTTAATTGATTCGCCGCTAATTTGTATTTCACGTCATTGGTTTTACGGTACAATCGTAACAGGGTCCTGCCAGGTCCAATATCATCCAGCTTGAAATCTTTTTGTTTATAGGTTGAAATAGAACCGTCATCATTTACATAAAGATCAATATTTTTCTGAATGAAGTAGAGATAGTTCTGCTCACCCGTTAACGACCATAAAGCATATACCGCATTTAGCATCAGACCTTGTTCATAATTCCATTTGTGTTTCTCACGATTCTGCTCGTAAGTGATCGTGTAATCCGGGGCACGTTGAATGAAAGAATCCACTGTGCGCGTTGCCCAAAAACAGTATTCATCCGGTGTATTTTTATTGCAGGAATTGAAAAGAGTTAATGGTATTAGACATATTATCAGAAAAAAAAGACTGTTTTGAACTATTTTTTTTACCAAAACAAACACCTTAAAAATTGAATCCTACCGACAATCGGTTTATACCATCAAAAATATCAAAATTGGAATAGGAATAATCGAAAACAATATTTTTACCGGAGATTAAGGTATTAATCCCAAAACCGATTGACCATGATGCCACATCCCGGTTTGTCTGATACCCGCATCTCAAAGCAATTTTCTTCATCATAGAATATTCCAATCCCATATTAATTCTTTCAGAATAATTATTCGGATGAAGAAAATCAATGGCGAAATTAAGCTGACTTTTTTGTGACTGAACCGCCACTAACTCAAATACATCTATCGTAGTTCCCATTATAAATAATAACGGCATCTGTTCATAAATCCGTTCCCGTTTGACATTTGAAGAAAAATTGCGGATTGCCATCCCAAATTGAAAACTGCGTAGTCCGGTTTTATATTTCACACCGGCATCAAAAACAATTTTTGCTGCGTCATTATTTCTGAAATTCGAATAGATAATATTCTGTCCCAGATTTTGCCCGGCCAGTCTGACGGTTCCACCTATCAAAAAT
>JAFGXZ010000341.1 GCA_016936335.1 Fidelibacterota bacterium | reverse complement strand
TTACTTCCGGGCCAAAATGCAGGATCGACATGGCAATGTTCAATCCATGAAAGCCGGTACGGTACATGGTACCCAAGTCCAGCGCCCAGGTCGTATAGGAATAATCCCAGTATGCCTCCTGAACCAGTTTGGTAGTAACTCCGATAGAGACTTTATCAGTCAAATATCGCGAATAAGTCAAACCCAGGCTAAGATTGGAAATTGTAAAATATTCACCGGTTCCGTTGGGATTCTCAATTGTGGTGATCTCCATATCATCTGTCATCAGGTAGACGGAACTGAGAGCGATAGTACCCAGGTTTCCTATTTTCAGCGCCGCCGCTAATCCGCCAAATGAGATGCCGGCATACCAGGTATTATACGCTGAATACACGCTAATTGATTGAACATCCGCCAGACCCGCCGGGTTCCAGAATACGGCGCTGGCATCGTCAACTACTGCCGTGACGGCTTCACCCATTCCCGTCGAGCGTGCGCCCAGGCCAATTTCAAGAAACTGCGCCACTGCCGTGCCCACCGGCGCAAATTCACTCGCTGCGACAGGGGTGATAAAAACCAGGCTCAGGATCAAAAAGATATTATTGATTTTTTTAATCATCGTGATATTCCTTTTATCTTACGATTATAAATTTTCCGACCTTTTCACCCAGCGATGGTGATTCGACAACAAACAGATAAATACCCGGAGCCGCCTCTTGGTTGTTGCGGGTCATTAAATCCCATTCAGCAACGCTGGGGCTGGATAGATCAACCGATTCACCAATAATAACCGATCGATTGGCCTGCACTTTAGCCACAAAATCACCATCCAGCGTAAAAATCTTCACCGTCGCATCTGCTGGTAAATTGGTAAAATGCAGGCGGTGCTTCCACGGAAAATTATCGCTCGGTGACGGATTGTTCCATCTGGCGCTGCCGATATAAGGATTGGGAACTGCTTTGACATTGTCCAGAGTTTCCGTCGCCACCGGGTTGGCAGGCGAGATAACCCGGTAACTCTTCTCATCAGTCAACTGGCTGTAAGCCTGACCGAGTGGGATTGGATCGTTAATTTCTTCTGTAAAAGCCTGCACGGAATAATGGTAGATTAAACCGTTGGTGATATCCGGATCAATAATTTGATAGGTGTCGGTACTTGTGCCCGCCGGCGGCGGCCAGGAACTGCTTCCGAGAGTGTCACAATAAATTGCCATGGTTTGCCAGCCAATGCTGCCATCTGCTCTCTTGATTCCCTTTGACACTTTATAAAACTGGAAATAGCTGTTGTTTTCAGCCAGATTGTCCCAGGTTAGAGTTAATCCCTCGGTGACACCATCCACAACATAGTAATCCACCTCTAAGGTAGGTGCTGTCGGCGCTTCCACTGCCAATACATAATCGTTATCCACAATAAACTGGGCGACTTGCATGATCTGAACTAACTTTTTCATGCTGTAGATACCGCCACTATCGGGATCGCTACCGACGCCCAGCGCCATGGTGACCACGACCGAATCGCCGGTGGAAAAACTGGGCAATGGTCCAAGCGTATAAATCCCCCGGTAATCGTGAGCCGGATAAGCGGCGCCTCCTCCACCCGGATAAATCGATATGTCTTCGAATTCAGGTACGCCGATCATACGGGTCCAGGCCTCCTGGTCGGTGGCTGGATCATTATAGATATGACAAATATGGAATGAACTCGGTTTCAGAGCCGGAACAGATTTTAAGATTTTAATCCCCAGAAAACCCGGTGTTTGCAGCACACCATCAATACCCGGATTTCCAAAATCATCGGGTTGTCCATTTTCGGCGGGATAATTGGAATTGTCGGCATCAAACATAAACATCAGGGTGCTGTCGGCGTCGGCCGCTGTTAAACCGTGATCATAGCCGGCCAGCTGGGGAATCCTTTCCAACCAGTCCCACTGGGAGTTAGTCATTACCATATCGTCCTGGTTGGAATATTTATCCTCGGCGCCCCAGGTGGGAAGTTTGGACACATCGCCGTCGAGACGCATGCCAAAGTAAAAATCCTGAATTTCCTGGGGTGTATCGGGCAGATAATCACCATCTGTATCAATCCCGACATTTTTAATAGTATATTCATATATGATAAAATCACCGGCATAACTGGCACTCCAGGCATAGGTTCGTTCAATCACTTCAACGCCCAGAGGTACATGAGCTGAAGCACCTGGTGCATAGACATCATAGTAACGGGTGTAGGTTTCCTGATCCGCTCGGGTGCTTTCTGTAGTCAGATAAACCGAATCAATGGGTGAAAATTCCTTATCTTCGCCCGTGCTTGAATGAAAAACACCATCGACAAAACCATGCAGCCAGAGAGTGCCCCGGTAAAGGTAGGAGTTGCCCGAACCGCCGGGATAATCACAGGATGGCGTCCGGTTTTCGTAGGCATCATCACCTAAATAGCTAAAATTTGTCACGCGATTCCAGAGCGAACCGATCGTGTGAAATTTCCAGTTATTGGCAACCACCGGAGAGTCCATTGTGAAAGCTTTTTCCAGTTCCATCAATCGCCTGTTCTGATCAGCGGCAAATCCATCTGTCAAACCCAATAGTAATATAACAATGGTTAATAATCCTAATTTATTCAACTGTTCCTTCATCAATTTCCTCCTGGGAATTATGCACATGGGTTAAAATTGAACGGCAACGCCAAAACGCAACTGGCGCTCATTACTATAAGCCTGCGGATTTCGAATGTATTCACCGGTAAGTCCCTCTTTATAGACAACCGCCGGATCATCGATTGTATTCTGATCCACCTGATAGTAATAAGAACTGCCAATCCAGTCAACATTCTGGCGATTAAAGAGATTAAATATATCCAGATAAAAATTCAGAGTGGTTTTTGCAACATCGATATCTTTACTGATCCGCAGATCGGTGTTGCTTGTTGAGGGCATCCTTAAATCGTTGATTTTTCCGGTTCCATAGGATGAATAAGGCAAGCCGCTACCGTAATCAATCTGAAAGTTGGCCATCCATCGACCCAATATTTTTCCATATCGCGCAGGAGTTTTAAAAGTGATATTTGCATTTACGGTATGAGTCTGGTCAAAACTTAAGAGGTTAAGACGTCGTTCGCTGTCAAAAGCACCGGATCCACTGGTAGAGCTGGAACTGCGTCCTTTGGCAACCGAAAAGGTATAATTCACGGAGCCGCCCCAGAAATCACCAATACGTTTAATCAGGGATAACTCCAACCCCTTCATATTGCCATAGTCGGCATTGACAAAAATATTGGTTTCAGTTCCATAATAATTACGGAGCACGTAATGGTAAATATTCATCAGATTGGTAACATCTTTATAATAACCGTTAACCGACAATTTTATATTGTCTGTGAAAAGATGTTCAACGCCGACCTCATACGCAACGGTTTTTTCCGGGGATAAACCGGGATTACCAACATAGTTGCCAGCCTTTGTTAAATCTCGGTATGTTAAATTACGATACATGTAATAGCCATCCGGGCGCTGGAAATAATGTCCGTAGGAAAATCGAATCATGTCACGCTCGGTTATCGGGTGAGAAACCGCAATTCTTGGGCTGATCTGATGTTTATATGTTGCTTTTTGCGGATCAATTAAAATTGCGTCACCGATGGAATCTACATCTGTAAAGGGATTATTGAAATCACCGGGATAGGTGACAGATTCACCAAATCCCGAAGGATTAAAGTAGTCATACCGGATCCCGATCAATGCAACAATTCCTTCATAATCGATTTTATCCTGAATATACGCTCCAATATCCATCATATCCTGATTCCAGATATCCAAACGATTGGTACCATAGCCCAAAGTCCAACTGATATTTTCCACATCCATCTTATGATGTGAAAATTCCAGACCACCTTTTACCAGATTATTTTGATTCATCTGGGAAACCAGATCCAATTTTACGGTATTGGTTACTGATGTCTGATCGCGGTAACCAGGATCGTCTCCCCTGATCCACCAGTACGTATAGTCACCATCTCTTTCTCGATAAATCGGATGAGGACCATCTTTTGTATCATCCCACACTAGATCCTCAGAGGTATTGCCGTCACCATCGCGATCCTCTATGTCAGAGGTCGCGTAATGATAGTTGGAATAAAACCGTTGGTAACGAAGATCGTAATACGTTCTTGACGATAATTGGTGGGTTAGGACAATATATTGGTTATTACTTGACTGGGCATAATTCCATAGATAATCCTGCATCGGTCCCACGTGGATTGTTGAGACTGTATCGCTATACAGCGTATCCGGTCCAATTACAAACTGGGTCAATGAATCATACCGAGTCCCGAAGTCATCATTCTCAGTCGGATCATCAACATAGACGTAATGAAGGATCGTGTTATCCTGCCCGGATTTGTACTGTCCGTACTCATTTAAAAGATAATCATCACCGGGACCGTATTTGGATGCTTGAAAGTAGAACTGATCCCATTCTCTACGGGAATAGAGTCCACCGGCCGACACCTTAATATTCTTACCCAGTCGGGCGCTTACTTTACCTTGAAGAGACTCTTTATACAAATTTTCATTAATGAAATAACTTTGACTACGGTCGGTGATCTCACCTGATACTGAAAAGTTCAGATCGCTGCCTAAACCGGGTACTATCGGGCCACTTAGGGATAACTTATAGATATTTTCCAGCTTGTGCTGGTACTTCGTATCAAACCAGCGATCCCGCTCACCCATCATCAAATCATTTAAACTGGAACCAAAATTTGTTGAAGATACAGATACCTTACCGGAATATTTTGCCCCCCCCTCTTTCATGGCCAGGTTAATGATACCGGACTGCACATTACCGTATTCCGCACCGAAACCACCCATGGTAACTTCCATTTCCTGAATTCCGGCCTCTGGAACATCCGCCGTAAAGCCGCCCATATTCCCGGAATATTCTCCAGCAGGGTCCCTTACAGGTAAACCGTCAACGAGGATCATTACTTCACCCACTCTACCGCCCCGAAAATGGCTCCCGACAACCCCTGCCTGATTCCGGGCAATACTTTGAAAATCATCAATAGGTTGGAGTTCCATTTCTTCCGAACTGACTGTTGTGCGGGAAGTAAACTCATCCCGTTTTAAAAGAGGGCGATCGGCGACAACCACTACCGACTCGGCCGCTTCTAAAACTTCCGAACTCAATTTAAAATCCAGTTTTGTACTTAAATCAATTGAAACCCGCACCCCGGATATTGTCATATCCTGATAGCCGATCATTGACGCTTTGACAGAATAATTTCCGGCCGGAATATTTAGTACAACGAAATAACCATCAGCATCAGAAGCCGCTCCGTAACTGGTCCCCTGAATAACCACATTTACACCGACAAGAGCCTGACCGTTTTGGCTATCTGTAATAAATCCTTCAATCTTCCCGGTAACCCCCGCAAAAACCAAGGAACTAGATCCAAAAATCAGCACAACCCAAAGAATAATTTTTCGCATTGACGCCCTCCAAAAAAGGTAATTTTCAATAGAACGATTATTGTTGATTATTGAAAACCATTCCCTATAAAAATTTGATAAACACAATATTTCCGTAAAAACAACATTTTAATTTAGATAAAATGTCAGCGAAATCAACAAGAAAATTCATAAATTATAGAGCAGTTTGATCAATAATATATCATTGTAAGTTATCTTAACTAATCTGAATGAAAGACGCAACATTTTATGGCTCTATTTGAAATTAAAATCAAAATTTGAATTTATCTGATATTCACTTTGTAACCCACCCCTTTTCCTTTTATCTAATTTATCAGAAAAAAGGAGAGCTTCAATGTTTTTAAAAGACGAAGATCGAAAATTTATTAAGGAACAACTTTCGGCTATGACCGACAGGGTAAAAATTATTCATTTTACCCAATCCATTGAATGCAGTTACTGCCGT
>JAFGXZ010000050.1 GCA_016936335.1 Fidelibacterota bacterium | reverse complement strand
ATGCCGCTGGCCCGCATGGCTGTAATTTCATTGTCTTCGGCCAGACGGCCATAGGCCATTAGCGCAGCGACCAGAACAGCCATCGGAATTGACATGGCGATAATCCAGGCCAGATTCAGATACAGGAATTCAAAAACCACCGATATCTGAAGACCTTTCCCCAGAAGACGATCAACGGATTTGAACAGGAAATTCGTGAGCAGGACAAAGGTCACGACACTGATGGAAAAAAGGAAGGGGAATATCAATTCCCGATAGATATATCGGGCGCCAATCCAGGCACCGCAAAAAGAGAATATTTTTCGATATAGTCGCTTCATTTTGTAAAATATACAGTAATCAACACACTTTTCATACGCCTTATTATGGCCAAGGAGTGTAAAAATGGCATTTTTCAGGGATAATTATCAAAGGTTTTTATTGTTTTTCAGTCCTTAACACATTAAACTTTTTCAATGCAGAAAGGATTAAGTTTTTGAATAGCCGGCGATATTTCAAATTCATTCAAATTATATCCCTGATTTTGGTGTTTGTTTCTCCTTTTTTTCAATGCAGTAAACCGGTTGCAGCGGATGGCCCCAAATTTATTCTTCAAAATCCACAAATACTGGTCCCAAATGTCGTATCAAATTATGTCAGCTCTTCACGATTTGATTCCGATGCTCAAACCGTTATTTTCAATGGCCGGTTGGGCGGGGATTCCTGGGACTGCATCTACACGGTTCCGGTTCAAGGCGGAGAGTATCAAAAAATCATAGAATCCACCGACGATTTACTCTTTCCCTCTTTTTCCGATGACCGGAGCAAGGTGATTTACACCCGGGGATTCGCCCGGCAGATAATGCTGTACGATATTGCATCTGAAGAAACCATGGAGTTGCCAATTTTTGGGAACACGCCAATCCTTCTTCCGGACAATAAGACCGTACTCTTCTCCGGAGTCATTGACGCCAATCTGAAACTGTATCATATCCCCACCCGCCAATCGAAAAATCTGACTGAATCCTGGGTGAGTTCCAATTTTTCACCGATTCTGTTGAGTGACGATTTCCAGTTACGCTGGGTTGAAAAGCTGCGCAACGGTTTGTACAAATTAAATCGCGGAAATCTGGAATCCGACAAATCCAGCAGTTTTCACACGGACAGAAAAGCAATTTACGGTATGACTACAAGTCCAAGCGGTCAATGGAACCTGGTCAATTTTCTGGACGGTTCCCTTATTGGTGTCCACGGAAATGATTCGACAATTGCATCGGTCGAGATTCAGGCTGATAACGACGATCAATCCCACATGCCGTTAATCTCACTACCCGACTGGTCAATCAATGGCTCAAAACTCGTTTACACATCGGTACCATCGGAAAAATTTGCCCGTATCAACCCCTTTTTCAAGTATGGTTACTATAAAGCGGACCTGGTCGTGGCCAGCCTGAAGTGGGAAAAAATCAATAACGGTGACATCATTCGCCCATTATCTCCCCAGACGGTTTCACTATTTCCGGAAGATGCCTCTCCAATTAGTCGAGAAGCGATCACCCGGAAAACCAATAATCCTCCGGTAATCACTTCGAGGCCACCGGCAACCGTGCTTCAGGGTGATGTTTTTATTTATCGGGTAAACGCTGTCGATATCGACCTGTTTGATGATCTGGAATATAAACAGACCGACGGTCCTCTGGACGCTGAAATGCTTGCCAAATCGGGCATTCTCTATTGGGTTGCCGGCGAACCCGGCGACTATCAATTTGCGGTCGCTGTTTCCGACAATGGCGGGGAAACCGATCAGCAGACATTTATCGTAAACGTGCTCCCGAAACCCGACTGGAAAAGAAGCAACTTTATCCATAAACCAAAACCGGAAATCGAAAATGAATACCTGGCCGGCCTGGTTTTTAAAGATCCAAACAATGACGGTTTTCTCAGCCCCGGTGAAAATGCCAGCCTGCTGATCGATCTGAGGTCCCGCAGTATCGCCATGGACAGCGTAAAATTGCAACTATTGACAACAGTTTTTTCCGGTGAAATCGAGATGGAACACGAACTGGTTTTCGAGCAATGTATTCCGGGACAATGGACCCGCAAAATTATTCCCATCAAGGGTCTTGAGGGTTTACAAAACCGGCCGATTGTCATCCGTGGTATTCTTCAAAATTCAACAGGTATCAGCCTTTTGCCCGCCAGTCTCATTATTTCTGCAAAAAACACCAAGATTCAATAAAACTGGAATTGGATCACATCTTTCTGAAACTTTTCTCTATTTCAGTTGTCAAATAAACAGGAATCACTTGACGACATGGATAATGAACAGTATATTCAACCAGACAAAAAGGACAAAATTATGAAAACTATATCCCTTAAATTTACCTTTCTGGTTATTGGTATCTCTGTTCTGTCCGGTTGCTACACACAACTATCCGAACCAATTGCACGGGAAGAGTATTATACCGAAGAGGAATACGACACCAATCGGGATACGATTTACCAATATCAGGAAGAACTTTCAGAGTATAATCTCGGGTATCGTGACGGACTCCGGGAGT
>JAFGXZ010000340.1 GCA_016936335.1 Fidelibacterota bacterium | reverse complement strand
ATTTATTTTGCTCTTTCTGCAGCGCCTGAGGATGATAAACCGGTTAATATGACCTTTGGCAAGAAGAAAGGCAGTCAGGACATTTACCTGGCCAATACCGGTATCTTTGAGTTTACCAGTGAGAACTGGAATATTCCTCAGAAAGCAACCCTGAAAGTAAAACATAATCTCCAGACCAGGGCATCCGCACGGTTTGATGCACAAGCCGGAGATGTACCTTTTGCCTGGTCCATATCGATTGGTTTCCTCGGATTACTTTTTCTTATCTTTGCTTTTTATCATAAGTATATGCTGCCAAAACCGATTGAAGATGAGAGTACTGATGATAATCAAGAGCATGATTCCTATTTTGAAGTCTTTGCCTCATTCTTCAGAAAAAAGGAGATAATTGCGTCCATTGCATTTCTGCTTCTTTATCGTTTTTCAGAATCCCAATTAACGAAAATGGCATCACCTTTTTTACTGGATGCGCGGGAGGCCGGTGGATTAGCCTTATCATTGACCGAAAAAGGATTTGCTTATGGGACCATTGGCTTAGTAGCACTTTTAACCGGCGGTATACTCGGCGGTATTATTGCCTCCCGTGATGGCTTGAAAAAGTGGATCTGGTGGATGGCGATTGCGATCAATGTGCCAAATACCGTTTATATTTTTCTGTCCTATGTCATGCCTGACAGTCGGGTTCTGATTTTCAGTTGTATTGCTATTGAGCAGTTGGGTTACGGTTTTGGATTTACCGGGTATATGCTGTATATGCTGTATATTGCGGGTCAGGGCCGACATAAAACAGCACATTACGCTATTACGACCGGATTCATGGCACTGGGAATGATGATACCGGGAATGATCAGTGGTGCTATGCAGGAACTGCTCGGGTATCAGCACTTTTTCATCTATGTCATTCTGTGTACGATTCCCAGTTTTCTGGCATTATCGTTCATTAACGTGGATGCGAATTTCGGAAAAAAGAGTAAACTGAAATCAGCATAACTTTCGTTTAAAGGAAATTCTGTGACAGCAATGAATAGCGGCATTCAGACTTTTGATATTATTGTAATTTGTCTATACCTGGCGATTGTGGCCATAATAGGCAGTTTCTCCGGTGGTAAGCAGCGTTCAGTAAAGGATTATTTTCTGGGTGGTTCGAATGTTCCCTGGTGGGCGGTTTCCTTCGCCATCGTTGCAGCGGAAACCAGTACTTTGACATTTATCAGTATTCCGGGACTCGCGTATATCGCCAATCTGAATTTTTTGCAGGTGACCGTCGGGTATTTAATTGGCCGGATCGTTGTCAGTATTTTATTCCTGCCGGCATATAAGAAGGGTGAACTCAGTACGGCCTATGCGCTATTGGAAAACCGCTTTGGTCAGACGACTCGTCGGTATGCATCCATTGTATTTCTCTTTACCCGGGTTGCGGCTGATGGCGTGAGATTATTCGCAACCTCGATTCCACTGGCATTGATTTTCAGATCTGTTTCGTTGTTTGAAGGGTTCAGTACTGTCCAGATTTATGCGTTTTCAATCGTTATCATTACGATCGTAACATTGATATACACCTACACTGGAGGTGTGAAAGGGATTATCTGGGTTGATGTTCTTCAGATGGCAATCTATATTGGTGGTGCATTGATGGCACTGGTCATTCTCTTTCAAAAAGTACCCGGTGGTTTATCGGCGGTCAGTCAATATAGTAGCGACATTAATAAATTTTCATTGATAAACGTGACATTTAACGGATTTTTTTCTGAGCCTTATACCCTGTTTGGGAGCCTGATCGGCGGTTGTCTGCTCTCAATGGCGTCCCATGGGACAGATCAACTGATTGTTCAGCGATTATTGACGACAAAATCGCTGAAAGACAGTCAGAAAGCCCTGATAACCAGCGGTGTCGTTGTCATTTTTCAGTTTACTTTGTTCCTTTTAGTTGGGTTAATGCTTTATGCATTTTTCCAGGGAGCCGCAATTGGCGCTGAATCGACACCCTTTACCAAACCTGATGAGATATTTCCATTTTTCATTATCTATTACTTGCCTACAGGGATCAGGGGATTGATTATTGCGGGACTGTTCGCTGCGGCGATGTCCACACTGGCGGGTTCAATGAGTTCACTTTCCTCGTCGACTATGATTGATCTTTACCAGCCTATTTTCGGTAAAGGCAATACTGACGAAAAAGATTTACACGTGTCCCGATTTTTGACAATAATATGGGGAGTCGTCCTGACTATTGTGGCATTTCTATTTATCAGGATTCTTCAATCCGTTGTGGAAATTGCTCTCGGGATTTCATCGATTACATATGGCGGTCTGCTGGGGACATTTCTGCTGGGCGTTCTGTTTAAAAAAACCAATCAGACATCAGCATTGTGGGGATTTTCAGCTGGAATTCTCTGTATGGTTTTACTGATCATAATACCATTTTTATTTGGGTTAAAACCGATTGTACACTGGACCTGGTATGTATTGATCGGAGCCAGTACGACGATTATTATCGGCAATATTGCAAGCTATGTTCAAAACCGAAAATAGATTTCTACTACTTTTACTTTTACCGCTGTTCTTACTGTCTGAGAACAGTAGTTTTCAAAATACTAAAATTATTAATTATAAACCGAGTACAGATTCACTAAAGCTTCATCTGGGGATTGATCTGCTAACCCAAAATGATTTTAATCTACTGAAAAAGAAAAAGATCGCAGTGATATGTAATGACGGAAGTCTCGCCAGAAATGGCGTTCATATTCTTGATATAATTGAAAACCATGATGATTTTCAACTGGCGTCCATAATTCAGGTGTCTGAAAAAATATTTAATACAGAATCTTCCGGCATGGTGTTTGTCCAAACTGATACAGTTGATATTGTAAAAAATATTACGATAACTCCGGTAAATCCGGTAATAAAACGAGCAGATTTAACTGGCGCCAATTTGATGCTTGTCGATCTGCAGAATATTGGAATTCGATATGATGTTAATTTTCAGGTTTTAATTTCCCTGCTAAAGATAAGTGCAGACTCACGAATTCCGATGGTTCTTTTGGACAGACCGGATCCAATTACTGCAACAATAATGGAAGGACCTTTAGCTGTTCCTGATGGTTTGAATTGCGATACGGGAATTCCCTGGCGCTTTGGGATGACACTTGGCGAGATGGCATTACTAATCAATGAAGAGGGTTGGATCGATTCACAGAAGGCAGCCCGAGTATTTTTAGTTTTAATGAGAAACTACAATCGATCTGACTGGTATGATCAATTAGGAATTAATTGGGGGATAGCTCTGGATGAGGTTTATACAGTAGAAAATTTATTAAAATATTGTTCAACCTGTTTTTATTATTTTACAAATGTAAGCAACGGCCCGGGAAGTCTATTTCAGTACGAAGTTGGTGGAGCACCCTGGATAAGCGGACCGGTCTTGCTGAACAGGCTGAACAATAGATGTGAACCTTATGTTGAATTTAGCCTGGTTACTTTTATTCCCGGTGTTCACGGTACGGCGTTTTCGACGACAAAGTACATCGGTCTGGAATGCACTGGTATTCGGATTAATGTTTTAGACAGGGATAATTATCGCTGTAGCCTTGTCGGCACCTATCTTCTTGGTACTATTGCACAGATGTATTCGCGTCATTTTCGTTGGAGCAATTCTGAGACTATTGATGCACTTTTTGGAGATGATTCATATCGGGTAATTGTCGATACCGGGTCAAATATTCAACAATTATATCCGGTATGGATTTCGAGATTGACGGAGTTTCAGAAACTTCGGAATAAATATATTCTCTATTGAGGTTTAAAAATTTATTTTGTTTTTCTAAAGGTTTTTTAATTATATTCATTCCTATCGGTGCAGATAAGAGATGTAGATGTATTTTGATTTTGTACTGAAAAAGAGAGGGTAGAGTGGGTCAGGCAAAAATGCCGATTACACCAAAGT
>JAFGXZ010000339.1 GCA_016936335.1 Fidelibacterota bacterium | reverse complement strand
GCCCGGAATCTTTTTGAAATGAGTCGCTTACGAACGCCTATTCTCATTTGCGTTATCGGCGAGGGTGCCAGTGGCGGAGCCCTTGGAATCGGAGTTGGTGACCGAACTATCGTGCTGGAAAATACATGGTATTCGGTTATTAGTCCCGAAGGTTGTGCATCTATCCTGTACCGGGATGCCGGAAAAGCGAATATCGCGGCCGAGTCAATGAAAGTAACTGCAAAGGACCTTTTTGAACTCGGGGTAGCCGATGAAATAATTACCGAACCCGATGGGAGTGCACATCGGAATCCGGATGCGACGGCGAAAAAATTAAAAAGTGTCATTCTTAAAAATCTTGATGAACTTTGTGTGATTCCATCGGATGAGTTGGTCCGGCTTCGGATTGAAAAATACTCAAAAATGGGTAGTTGGGACGAAGAATAATTCATTTTTAATCTTCCCGAATTAATATGCCAAACGAACTTATATTTTTCCTGATGATTCTTGTTGTGCTTTGTACTACTCTATTTACATTTCGAATGGGTAAAACCTGGCTATATGCCTATATCGCATTATGTATTGTTTTGGCCAATATTTTTGTCACGAAACAGTTTCGATTATTTGGCCTGAGTGCGACAGGCGGGAATATTGTTTATGGTGCTATCTTTCTGGTAACCGACATGCTCTGTGAACATTACGGAAAGGAGGCAGGACAGAAAGCTGTCCTCATCGGTTTCTTCGCTGCTGTTTTTTATTTGATAACTTCGCAGTTTATTCTGTTGATCAAACCATCAGAATACGACACGGTTCATGCCGGTATGAAGGCTATTTTTTCCTTTGCACCGCGAATCGTTTTTGCGTCAATGATTGCCTATCTGATCTCTCAGTTTCATGATATCTGGGCCTATCACACGATCCGAAAATTTACACATAACCGGATGCTCTGGTTGCGAAATAACGCTTCCACCTGGACCAGCCAGTTAATTGATTCAATTACCTTTTCGCTGATTGCATTTGTGGGAGTTTTTCCCGTTCAGGTTGTCCTGCAAATTATCCTTTCCACATATTTCTTAAAAATTATTGTGGCGGCCATTGATACGCCATTCTTATATCTTAGTTACCGTTTTTTACCCGATGATCTACGCCAAAAGTCGGAAGTAAATCAATAAATAAATAGAAATTAGCACATGTAATGATTTTCTCTTTCAGGAAGTATCGTTAACTTTAGCACTATGAAAAAGGGAATATTTATAACATTTGAAGGAATTGACGGGTCTGGTAAGACAACCCAGATAACGATGCTGATTCGTCATCTGAACGAGGCTGGAATACCAAATCAACTGTTTCGGGAACCCGGTGGGACTGAAATTGGTGAAAAAATCCGGGACATTCTTCTGGATAACGATCATGACGCAATGCAGCCTATAACGGAATTATTGCTTTATTCTGCCAGTCGTTATCAGTTAACAAAAAGTCAGATTATTCCCGCATTAGAGTCCGGGAAAGTCGTCATCTGTGATCGTTTTTATGACTCGACAACCGCCTACCAGGGCTACGGACGTGGAATCGACTTGGATTTCATCCAGCGCCTGAATACCGCAGCTACCGACGGTTTTGTCCCTGATAAAACATTTATCCTTGATATCTCACTGGAAGAACGCCAAATGCGTCTTGGTAATAAAAGCCTGGATCGTTTGGAACAGGAAACCCTGGAATTTCATAAAAGAGTAAGAAATGGGTTTCTTGAAATGGCATTGAATTCACCGGAACGGTTTATCGTTCTGGACGGCAACCGAAACCCGGAAGAGTTATCAAAGGAGATATGGAAAACTGTTAAAACATTAAAGGAAACGATAAATAAATGAATAAAAGTAAAATTAGAACGAATATCATTATTGGTCTACTGCTGTCCGTTACCATTATTTTTGCCGTGGGTAATTCCGATATATACAAAGAAATTTCCACATCCGTTCGCCTCTATAATGAGGTTTACCGACAGATCTTTACGAATTATGTAGATCCGATAAAAACCCAGGAATTTACCGAGAATAGTATTCGGGAAATGATGAAGGAACTGGATCCCTATACCGTCTTTTTAACAAGAGATGAGAAAGAACCCCTGGAGACTTTGACAAATGGAAAATATGGCGGTGTTGGTTTACGGATCAGTACCAGGAGAGATACGCTGACTGTAATTTCTCCCATGGATGGCAGTCCTGCCAGCCGGGCGAATATTTTTCCCGGAGATCAGATAATAAAGATCGATTCAATATCGACCGTGGGAATGGATCTTGATAAATCGGCGAAATTAATACGTGGAAAGATCGGCACATCGGTCAATCTGACGATTCGCCGACCCGGAGTTCCCGGAGTCAATGAGTACAAGCTGAACCGGGAAAATATTAATATAACCGATGTCAGTTATACGGGGATGCTGGATGATCATATCGGATATATCCGCCTGTCAGGCTTTTCAAAAGGGGCTTCTCAGGAGGTTCGTGAATCCATCAACGCACTTCGTAAAGAAGACAAAAAAATGCAAGGTCTGGTCCTTGACCTGCGGGGAAATCCGGGCGGACTTCTGGCTGAGGCGTTGGCAATTTCGGAACTATTTACGAATGTTGGCGATACCCTTCTGCTGACAAAAGGACGGACGCCAATGTCAAACAAGGTGTTTGTCGCGGAACAGAAACCATTTTTACCAAACGATATCAAGTTAGCAGTACTGGTAAACCAGGGAAGCGCATCGGCCAGTGAGATTGTAGCGGGTGTCATTCAAGACCTTGATCGCGGGATTGTTATTGGTGCGACAAGTTTTGGAAAAGGGCTTGTTCAGACAGTATTCCGGATTGATAATGATCATTCCGTAAAAGTGACAACTGCCAAATACTATATTCCCAGTGGTCGTTTAATTCAGAAACCCGATTATCTAAATAATCCGGAAATGGTAGAAGATACTTTTCCTAAAGATACGCTATTCTATTCAAAAAATGGTCGTTTACTGAGGGGAGGCGGTGGTATTGTCCCGGATATGGAAATAACTGCGGAATCGCTGACGGATTATTCACGTGAACTATGGCGCCAGAATATGTTTTATTCTTATGCGATTCACTATAAATCCAACAAAGGAGAGATACCGGTACCGGTAATTGTGGATGAAGCGCTTCTCGATGATTTTAAAAACTTTCTGGAAAAAGACGGATTTATTTATAATCATAAAAACGAGAAGAAACTGAGAGACCTCGAAAAGGAATTATTAAAAGAAGATAATTTCAAAGAGCTTACGAATCCGTTTCAATCAATTTATGCTGTTTATGATTCATTGAAAACCAATGAATTTGACGTAAACCGTGAACAGATCAAACGTGGATTAATCAGCGAATTATCCACACTGGCCGGCGGTTTATCCGAAAGAATTAAAAATGATATTAAAAGTGATCCGGCTATTGATAAGGCCATCGAAGTACTTACTGATAAAACGGGCTATAATACTACCCTTGGATATGTAAATTAATTTCAAATTTTGTTAGACAGGAGTAAAAGTTGCTAAGACGAAGAAACCTTAATCTGCTTTTATTTTTACTGATTACGTTCGGTCAAATAATCCTGGCGGATACAACCGATGTATTCAATCGTGTAAACGAATTATCGCAATCGATAAAAAAACAGTATTGCCCGGACAAACGGACGTCACTCTGGACCGTAAAGCCACAATGGATTGATAATCGATACGTATTAAACGGGGAAACAGACAACAAAACCGCCAGAAGCGAATTTTATCAGCAGATTGATGTGGCGTTTCAGGATCTTGAATTTGAGAAGAATGTCCTGCTGCTGCCTGATGATGTGATGAATGGAATCATTTTCGCTTTACCGAAAAATTCCACCGCCATTTTACGCAGTAAACCGTCGGTCACTGCAGAGATGGTGAATCAAAGCCTGCGGGGTTTACCGCTGGATATATTAAAACATGAACACGGATTTTATTTTGTTCGGACTGATGACGGCTATCTGGGGTGGGTATCTTCCGACAGAGTACACGAAGGTGATAAAACATTTAAAGAAGATTGGCTGAGCGCTCCTCAGCTTGTCTATATAGATCTTGAAGGAGTGGTTTATGCAAAAGCATCGCAAAAATCCCAGCCGGTTAGTGATGTTGTCATGGGTAATCGATTTCGCTTGATTGATCAAAAACGGAATTGGACAAAGGTCGGTTACCCGGATGGTCGTGCAGGATACATTCCATCGAAATCACTGGAGAATTTGGAGGACTATCTTAAGCGCCCGCTTGATGTTAATCAGGTGATAAAAACCGCTAAATCGCTGAATGGGCGGCCCTATATGTGGGGTGCGGCGTCACCGAAACAGATGGATTGCAGCGGCTTCACGCAGACGGTTTTTCGGCAGAACGGTTATCTTCTTCAACGGGATGCCAGCATGCAGGTTTTCGAAGGAGTTTCCGTAGATACAACAAATTTTCCCGAGAAACTGAAACCCGGTGATTTGATTTTCTTCAGCCCCTATCCGGATCGGATTACGCATGTTGGGTTGTATATGGGTGAAAATGAATTTATACATTCCTCAGGGCGGGTGAGAATTGACAGTTTTAATCCGGACGATCCGCATTATAATAATTATCGTAGACATAGTATCCGCGCGGTTCGACGAATCCGGAAGTGAATCCAGTTCAAAATCAGCCGCACCGGTCATTCTTAGTGAGCTTTAGCGAGTGATGAATCTGGAACAGTAATCATGCCGGATCACTTTATCGTTTTACTCCTCGTAATGATGGTGTCATAAAGCCTGTGGTATTATCAGAAGAGGAATAGTATATTGGCACAGAGATTCTTCTCTTCTTTCGGAATGAGGGGCGTCCTCTTTTTACAGAACCATCATTTTAATCAGTTTGATTTCTAAAAGTACCGATTATGAAAACTTGATTTTGGTGTGAATTTGGTGTAGTATTATGAAAAGCAATATAAGGTGGAAAAATGGAAAAGAAATCTGCAAAAATACTGTTTTGGTTGCCGCGGTTACTGATCATGATCTTTGCGGTATTTCTCAGTCTTTTTGCCCTGGATGTGTTTTCTGAAGGGCTGTCCGTATTTAAAATGATCCTGGCTTTCCTGATCCACCTGATTCCCACCTGGATTATCATATTTACCATTATTATATCCTGGAAACGAGAATGGATTGCCGGGATGGTTTTTATTATTCTGGGCGCAGCCTACATCATCACAGCCTGGGGGAAAGTCAATTTTATGGCTTTTCTGTTCATTTCAGGTCCGCTCTTCATTATCGGGATTTTATATTGGTTGAATTGGATTAAGCGGGATGAACTGCGACCGGAAAGTACGGAAAAGATCAAAAAAAACCATCATGATCGCGAAGACATGACGGGTGAACATAAGTTTGGCGACGCCGGGCAGGCTGGTTTTGCAATCTTGTTTTTTATTGTCTGGATCAGTGACACTTTCTATTTCAGGTATACTACATTTCTTAATGATTTGGTGCCCAATATAATCAGGGCTCCCATTGGAATTATTTTACTGATTATTTCAGGATATTTGGCTAAAACAACATTATCACAAGTTTTTGGTGAAGTCCGGGAGATTCCATGTGTCATTCGAACCGGTTTCTACAAGTACAGCCGACATCCTATGTATTTCAGCGAGGTGCTTCTTTATTTGGGAATGTTAATAATCAGTATATCACTGGCAGCGACGGTTATCTGGATTCTTGCAATAATATTTTTATACTATTTATGCAGACACGAAGAAAAGTTGCTACTGGATCGTTTTGGCAGTGATTATCGCAAATATATGCAGGAAGTACCGATGTGGCTACCGCGTTTCAGGAAAATAAATGACCCTGATTAACAGTTATCCAGGGCCATTTATTATCTCTTATCTGAATTTACAGTAACAGCGGTCCAATAATAATATCCTCAGGAATTTCCTCAATATAATCGCATTGCTTAAATGAAAATATCATTTCATTAAATGCAATGACTGCATCGTCTGGCCCAAGATAAAGAACCGGTTTTATCCCCAAATGGGCTAGTATTGTGAATGCGAAAACCGCTTTGTCCTTGATACTTCCGGTTTTAAAAACCAGTACCTGATCCGCTGTCATTATATGTTCGCCGCTCTCGGGAAATATCGAACAGCTGTCCAGATTACTCTGCACCCAGTTAAAAACGTCATCTGGCGATGAGAATGTCACAGCCAAATCTTTGGGGCCGGAACATTGTATTGAGGCTTTCAGATAATATTCAGGGTGTTTGACATACAGGCTTTGAGCCGCATATTTTGACAGAAAAGCCAGTTCTGAATTCAGACGATTGGAATAGATTTTATCAACCAAATCACGACGACTACGAAAATGATCAAGTTGATATGGTTTAAAAATACACTGCGGCGCTACATTGAAATAATTACAAAACGTCTCCATGGCCGATTCTGAACCCTTAAAAGTACTGACGCTGAGATAATCCTGAATAGTGTATTCCCAGTTTATTGCCTTCTCATGATTATAAATGCCCAGAATTGAGATCGGGCCGGGTATTGAACCGTCAGGATAATCGCTGATCAGAGCCAGATACTGGTTATTTGTAAAAATCAAACTGTCTTCGTATATCAGCATTGCATTAGCATGCCGGTATCCCGGATTTTGGGTGACAAAGATCATTATATCATCCTGTTCACTGCCAAGCCAGTAGAAAATACCGGCGAGGAGATGGGCAAGGGTCATGCATTTTCCGGATATTTTTCCCGTAAGTCCGGACATTGCTTTCATCTCGGTCGGAAGGAGTTTTTTATACCTTGCCTGTCCGCTGGGTAAGTCCAATCCCCAGGGATCATGCCAGGGTATTTCAGTAAACATCGCTTCAGTTTGAGTATG
>JAFGXZ010000049.1 GCA_016936335.1 Fidelibacterota bacterium | reverse complement strand
CACTAAAGCAGCCAAGTGTCGTGATTACCAATGTCCGGTTCGGCTTTGTGGATACCAAGATGGCCAAAGGGGATGGTAAACCCTTTATGATCAGCGTGGAGCAAGCTGTTCAACAACTGTTATATTGTGTTGAGCGAAAGCCGATTCGATATACCGTGCCAAAAATAGTTATTCCTTTGGTAAAGTTTCGGAGTATGATGCTAAAAAGTAGAGTGAAGTGAATGTGGAAGACATCGCAACGCACTTGTCAGGCATAGTAGCCCACCGATTGAGAATATTACTACAAGGGTGATAATCCTTGAAACATTGACCACATCGCATTGAGTTGCAGCCAATAGCTGGTTTTATATCTCAATACAATACAGATTCTGACCACCAATTTTCTCAACGACTAATTTTGAAAATCCGACCTGTTGCACTTTCCGACGTAATTGTCCAACTCGGATTCGGTGCCAGATCGGCGGACCATGGAGTTTGAACCGAAACGGCCATTCAAGGGCGATTACGTGGCTTCTGGTGACTCTTCGGGCCTCCTGAAGGGTGAGGCTCAGATCATCGGCTTCATGCAGGCTGTGAGCATAAAACACCAGGTCAAAGGATTTATCGGAAAAAGGCAGCTTTTCCAGGTGCCCAACTTTGAAAGAACCATGCGGAACATATTTCGATGCTGCTGCAATCATATCGGGATTCAGATCAATGCCAGACACTGTTAAGCCCCGTTTGAAAAAAGCTTCCGCGAAAATTCCACTGCCAGTGCCGCAGTCCAGGACGGTTTTAAAATCGCCCTGCCTAAGACAGATTTCGACAACCCGATCAACCTGCATTGTTTCCAGGCGCTCCGGTCGGCGCAATCGTTCTACCGAGCCATCATAGACTTTTTTATGCATCTTTGATTATCCTCTTTGCCATATTTCTCCCCAGCTGCCGGCATTGATCCAGAATATCTCTGGACGGCCTGCGTTCGGCTTCGACAACAGGTTCGACCAATTCCCATTTTGTTCGCTCAGCAAATCCTTGCAAATATTTCACCGCTCCCCCGCTCCAGCCATAAGAGCCAAATATGCTCAGAATTCGGTTTTTCAAATGTTTGGCTTCCAGCAGATCAGTCAGATGTTTCATGGTTATCAATGGATTGACATCATAGGTCACACTACCCAGGATAATCCCCTTGTATCGCCAGCAATCTTTCAGGACATAAGAAACATGGGTCCGGGACACATCGTGCATTCGGATTTCCCTTATGCCACCCTCTACTAATCCGCGTGAAACGGCTTCCGCCATTTTTTTGGTATTGCCATACATGGAAGCATACGCCAATACAACACCGTCCTCTGCTTCGTAGCGGCTCCAGCGGTCGTAATGATCAATGATCAAACCGGGATTTGTGCGCCAGACCGGGCCGTGCGTCGAGGCGATTATCTTAATATCCAGACCTTTTAACTTGGCAAACGCTTTTTGCACCATAGGGCTGAATTTTCCGACGATATTGGAATAATATCGCAGGGTTTCGTCTTCATAATAATCAACGTTGACCTCATCGTCAAACAGGCCGCCTGACAGCGCACCAAACCCCCCAAAAGCATCACCGGTAAATAATAATTTATCCTGAATATCATAGCTCATCATCGTTTCCGGCCAATGCACCATCGGTGTCAGGTGAAAGGACAACTGATGTTCACCAAGATCAAGCGCATCACCATCGTCAATGATTTTGACATTCTGGTTAATTCCATAATACCCTTCAAGGTACTCGATGGTTTTCGAATTTCCAACAATCATGATATTCGGATACATCTGGGCAATAATCTCAATGGCACCAGAATGATCGGGTTCCATATGATTGATAATCAGGTAATCGACCTGTTTTTCGGTGCCAATCAAGGACTGAATTTTATCCAGTAAATGGGTCACATAGGAATTTTTAACCGTGTCGATCAAAGCAACCTTTTCATCAATCATCAGGTACGCATTGTAGGAAACACCCTTGGGAATCGGCCAGAGTGCTTCGAAAATATCGGTTTCCCTGTCATTGACACCCACCCAATAGGTTTTATCGGTTATTTGGATTGGTTTGTTCATCGATTATTTCCTTTCTTTGGATCATCAACATATAATTTAATGTGAAAATACCTGTTTTATGGCATATAAATTGGTGCACCCGGTCCGATTGGTAATCCAATCAACATCCAGATAATCAATAGGGCAATCCATGCTATGGTCAGAAATATCGAATAGGGCAACATGGTCGCAATTATAGTTCCCAGACCTGCTTTTTCATCATATTTCTGAGCAAAGGCAACGATCAATGCGAAATAGCTCATCATCGGTGTTATTACATTGGTTACCGAATCACCGATACGGAATGCTGCTTGTGTGATTGCCGGATAATAGCCTACCAGCATGAACATTGGAACAAAAATCGGCGCCATAATAGCCCATTTGGCCGAAGCGCTGCCCATGAATAAATTGATAAAAGCTGATACAAATACAAAGGCGATCACCAGTCCAATACCGGTAAATCCGATATGCTGAAGCATCTCTGCGCCCTTGATGGCGATCATTACACCTATATTACTCTTTTTAAAATAGAAAACGAACTGGGCAGCGAAAAAAACGAGCACAATATAGCTGCTTAGCCCTTTCATAGAATTCGTCATGTGTTTGACAGCATCTTTATCATTTTTAATTGTACCCACAACAACACCGTATACAACTCCCGGAATAAAAAAGAAAACCAGGATTGCCGTGATTAAGCCGGTCATGAATGGTGATTTTAGGATTGAATTTGTAACGGGATCCCGAAGTATTGCATTATGCGGCGCCGCCAGGAAAAAAAGCAGTCCGATCGTGAATAAAACGGCAACGCCGGCCCAGCGTAAACCTTTTCGCTCGTTTGCATCAATTGTGTCAAAGGACTCCAACTCACCCGAATAATCACCCAGCCGGGGTTCAACAAATTTTTCTGTCACCCAGGTACCGACAATGGTAACCATAAATGCCGAAGCCATCATAAAATAAACATTGATCGCCGCACTGAGTTTCATACCGGGTTCAATAATATTGGCCGCTGATTCCGTCAATCCCGATAGAATCGGATCAATTGTCCCGATTAAGAAATTCGCTCCGAATCCGGCCGAAACACCGCAGAAT
Organism: Fidelibacterota bacterium; assembly: GCA_016936335.1. GTDB lineage: Bacteria > Fidelibacterota > UBA2242 > UBA2242 > UBA2242 > B118-G9. The sequence goes on along the minus strand of JAFGXZ010000049.1, from coordinate 367 downwards.
GCTGCAGCCAGTCCCGCCAATGGATGACGTTTTACTGCTGCAAAAACCATTGCGCCTAAGGGAATCAGGATTACATATCCGGCACTGGATGCCAGGTGCGATAATACTCCTGCTGCAACAACCGCCATTGTAATCAGGCGTTTTGGGGCCGATGTTACCAGATGACGTAACGCTGCTGTCAGTAATCCCGATCCCTCCGCAATTCCAACTCCGATCATCGCGACTAAAACAATTCCCAAAGGCGGGAAATTTACAAAATTATCCGTCGCTGTAGACCAAATGAACCGAAATCCATCACCGCTTAAAAGGTTGATTACCCGAATCGTCTCCCCGGTCCCCGGATGAATGGCAGTCGCTCCCATTCTTT
>JAFGXZ010000338.1 GCA_016936335.1 Fidelibacterota bacterium | reverse complement strand
CACCCTTTTCATCGGTTCCGGTAATTACTGGGAATACATGAAGGTCAACAGCTCCGGATCAAGCGGCAATCCCATTGTTATTTATGGAGATATCACCGGAGAAAGAACCAGACAGCCAGCTGGTGCAATAGGCATTGGTAACAGTAGTAAAAATTACGCGGTTGAAATAGTCGGAAAACACGATATTCACCTGTTTGGTATTACCTTTCAAGGTCCCAAAAAATCCTGCGTGTACATCTCCAATTCTGATAATGTTGAAATATCCTATTGCGCCATGCAATGGCAGCCTCAATACGGAGTCTATGCTACAAGTGCAGGTGGTTATCTGAGAGTTATACATAATACAATCACCGATGGAACGTATTCAATCTATTTTTTAAATAATGATGTCGGGGTATTATCTGACATTCTTTCAAATACGATAACGAACTCAACAATCGGTATCTATACCAACAATACTGATGTGGACTCTATTTCTAATAATTCAATTTCCGGCATTAGCAATTACGGAATTTATGTTCGTTATGCCACAACCTGTAATTCAATTACTCAAAATGAAGTTTATAATATCTGGAATTATTACGGAATTTACAGTTACCGTTCAAATTGTGGTCAAATCAACGAAAATATCATTTATAATATCGGAAGCCGTGGAATGTATCTCACATCCGGTGATGTGAATTATACTATCGGAACCGTTAACAATAATATCATTCATGACATCTGGAACGAGTATGGAATTTATGCCAACAAGACCGACGTCGAGAGAATTTCCGGAAATACCATTTATACTATAAATAATGACGGCATTTACTATAATGGTAATAACATCTTCACAGTAGGGCGGATCAATAATAACCGGATTCATGACTGCTGGGACGATGGTATATACGTTTACAGGGCAAAAGATGTTATTTCAATTTCTGAAAACATAATCTACCGAACAGATGTGGCAATATACTGGAATCCGTCAAGCTATTATACTATTGAACGTATGGAAGATAATATCCTGCACACCAACCGCACCGGCGGTATCAATACCAAATATATCAACAATACTGTAATCACTCACAACCTTATATATGGGAACCTATACCGGGACAGTTACGGTATCCGTGTTGATGACAATAACAACCGCACAATAAGTATTGTGAATAACACGATCTATAACCCCGGCAAGTATGGAATTTATGGTAAAGATGTGGTCGGCAACTGGTTTAATAATATTATCGTCGGGGCAAATACCTGGGGTATTTATGGCGACGGGACTTTTAATGTTGATCTGGGATACAATTGTCTTTATAACAATAACGACAACTGGGCAAATAAAGCCACCATCGGTGAAGGCTCATTTTCACAGGATCCCCTTCTCGTTGATCCTGATGGTAACGATAATATCTTAGGGGGTGATAATTGGGAAGATGACGATCTTCACATTCAAAGTACTGGTTATTCATGGCATTTCGGGACCTGGCTGCCGGATGCCGCGGACTCACCATGCCTTGATACCGGGAATCCAAATGATGATTATAGTAATGAACCGGAAGATAACGGAGACCGTATTAACATAGGTTGTCATGGAAATACTGATGAGGCATCACGGATTGGTTCAAGTTGTCCGATTACAATGACCTATGCCGCATTTCCCGATTCCAGCTGGATGCTGATCGGCGTTCCTGTCATCCCGGAAGACGGTGATCCTTTCGCGGTCTATGGTGATGATTTTGGAGGTGAAATGCCCGATGGTTCGAACTGGGCTTGTTATCGCTGGACTACTGAAGATTCCGTATCAGAATATTATGAGTATGCCGATGGCACCGACCTGCAACCACCGGATTGTTACCCTGGAATCGGGCATTATATGTGGCAAAATACCGGGGCGCCTGTCGCCGTTGACGTGATCGGTTGTCCTCTGAATGAAGACGCTGTTCTTGATGTGGCAAAAGCGCCCACTGTCAACTGGGAACCACACCCTCCGGGCTACAATATGTTCGCAAATCCTTTTAATTTTACCATCGACTGGTCCAACTCTGTAATAATTAAATATGAAAACGGTCGAAGTAGTTCTACTGAATATACTTTAAACGAGGCCGCAATTGAAGGCATTATCAGCCGCTATGCTTATTTCTGGAATTATATTGAAGGACAATATGAAATTGTAACACCCAATCCGGCACTTTCCGATGACACATTGTCTGTCTGGCAAGGATTCTGGTTTGTACAACTGGATTCCGTCAATGATATTGAGCTAGTCATTCCCCAGACCCGGGCATTGGGGAAAAAATCAAAACTATCCAACGACCTTGCCGCTGCGTCATCAAAGTATAATTTCCGGACAGCATCGGTGGCAGTAGACTGGGACTGGTTCCTTAAGTTGGGCGTGGTATCCGAAAATAGACAAATTCAGGACATTTCCAACGGTATTGGCGTTGCTGAGTCAGCGACCGATGCCACCGACTCCTGGGATGCACTTGATTTCAAAGGTACTAATTTTAGCGGCGATTATGTTCAGCTGCAATTTATCAATAGCGATGAAAAAGCCCACGCTTATGACATCCATGCTCTTTTCACCGAAACCAGCGAATGGCAAATGCGGGTCACGGCCAAAGCAGATAATATTGGCAAGCCATTTTCCCTTGTTTGGCCTGAAATGCGGTTGGTTCCGGAGACTATCAAATTTACCTTGTATAATGCTGACAAAACCGAGGTGCTTGTACCCGACCTGCGAAGCGCCGTACCATATTATGAATTTTCATATGCTGAAGGTGATAATTATTTCACTATCGAGGCTTCCCAAATAAGCGATACTAAATCACCGGAATTTTCGTTTATTGTCACTCAAAACCTTTATACTCCGCAAGATGCCACCATTTACGCAATTCCGTCTGAACCGGTCACCGGTACTTCGGCAACATTTGATGGCAATAGTGCAGATATAAAAGAGATAATATCGCCGCCCTATGTTTATTACCTGAAAACACAGCTCGCCGGTGCTGGAACGGTTCAATTTTCCATTTCCGCCCATGATAAGTCCGGTAATACGGGAACAGGAACGGTCAACGTAAATTCCGGCTTAGCCAAGCCAACAGAAGCCATAACGATTGTCGATGAATCCAGTGGTGTTTCTCTTGAAATTCCCCAAGAAGCCGTTTCAAAGAACACGCCAATAGTACTCACCTGTTGTGAGATGGATCTGGATTACGATGCAGGATTGATACCGGTTAATAATCCGGTCTATATTGGCCCAAAAAATATCTACTTCAATAAAACTGTATCCCTAAAAATTCCGGTTAATGAAACCAAAATATCATTGTACTGTTATAACGGAAAATCCTGGGAATATGTGTCTCCATATAGCCAATCTATGAAAATAAGCAAAAGCGGTACTTATCAGTTCTTATCAAAAACGATCACTGACCAAGAAAATACGGCCGTACCTCTTCATTATAAACTCTATACGGCATACCCGAATCCGTTTAATAACTCCACAATTATCCGTTATGATATTGAAAAATTGAGTACTGTTTCAATAATTATTTATGATCTTCAAGGACGGGAAGTTCGCACACTTACCAACAGAAAACAATTACCCGGTTCATATATTTCTTCCTGGAACGGAAATAACAATAACGGACAGCCAGTCGCCTCTGGAAGCTATATTTTCCGACTTATCGCCCAAGAGGGAAAATCTGTTCTGTATGAACGTAACCAAAAAATAACCCTGGTTAAATAACAGGAGAAACTAGATGAAAATTACTATTCTCCGGATAGGCTTTTTGGGATTTTTATTATTTTTTGCAATTATCAATTGTGAAAAGATCATTTATACTTCCGACAACACAGACCCAACATTCGCTATTCAGCCAAGCGTTATTGTGACTGCTGATACCAGTGTTACGCTCTATTGGGAAACTAGCGAAGCCTGTCATGCGGAAGTCCAATATGGAACAACAACTGAATACGACTCGGTATATACTGAAACAGAAAACCGTCAACTCCACACCATTATCATTGATGAACTGCTTCCTCATATGACTTACCATTATCTGGTCAGGATTTGGGATTTTACCGGTAACGGACCGGTTGAATCCGATGATGTTAGCTTCACCACTTTACCTAACGAATATAGTTTTTTACGTGAAGCCTGGGAAAAATATACTGAGCAGCAATTTACGGAGGCGATCAGTCTGATCGGCGAATCCCTGGAAATAAATGATTATGATCCGGAAATTATTGCGACGTCAGGCTGGATTTATCTTCAGGTAAATCAGACAGATAACGCCCGGGAAGCAATCGAAACAGCATATCAATTGAATCCTTATATGTCTCTGGTTCTTGTTGGGAAAACACTATTGGCCCAAATGGATGGTCTGCCAAATGATGTGATCAACTATTGTCACATAATCGTCAGTCGTGAACCGGAATGGGAGTACCATTATAATCCAGCCATCAATATTTCCTTGGTTCACCTGCTTATGGCCGAGGCCTATGTTCAGATAAATCAGGTTACAAATGCTAAAAATCAGCTGGACTTGGCATGGTCTGACAACGGTCTTGATCCAAACATCGCAGATTCGTGGGTTGTAAATGGTGAAACATATAACGATTTCATCCTGGCATTACTTGCTGCAATTCATTACGCAATGAGTCAACTGTAATCCAAAACCGGAGATACTGTTTATGAAGTCGAACGGTAAATTTACTATTTTGGTTCTTATCGCCCTCAGTGTTTCACTGTCTGTTTTACAATGTGAAAAAGAAATTCTAAAAGTCAGAGATGATAAAGATGTACCGGTTCTCGAAGCTGAGCCAAGTGTTCAGGAAATACATGGAACAAGTGCTATTATCCACTGGATAACTGATGAACCCTGTTCTGTAAACGTCTACTATGGTCTGACTGACACTTTAACAGAATCTGATACGGAATTCCGCCAGGTTCACACAATAATGTTGACCAGCCTGACACCAAATTCGGATTACTTCTATTTTACCGCGAGTTATGATGCCGCAGGAAATGGCACACTGTCAATTCCAGGAACATTTTCCACACCCGGTGATACAAATAATTATATTACCTATGGATGGAGAGCATTTGAAAGTGATGATTTTATCGCGTCTATACAATTTTTCACTAACTATCTTGCAAGATATTCTGAAAATACCGAAGCACTGACCGGGCATGGTTGGTCAATGGTAAAGGTCGATTCACTTACAACTGCCATCAGTCAATTTAATCTTTCTGTTGAAATTGACGCTCATAATACAAATGCTATCAGCGGTCTATCTATGGCACATTATCTCGATAGTAATTATGTCGAATGCATCAATTCAATCGAATATCTCACCGAATTAGATGATAGTTATGTATTTAATCACGATTCCAGTTATGACTACATGGATCTAAGACTTATGTTACTGGACAGTTATGTCCAAACGGCTTTGATTGATGACGCCTGTAATCTCCTTCTTGAATACGAAGGTTACTGGATTAATCCGGATAACAGCAGTTGGACTATTGCGGATAGTATCTATGATAACATCGACGATGCGTTAATTTTCACTGTACAGCTCATCAAATCCGACATCTGGTCCAGTGGCTTTCCATAAGCTGCATAAATCTCATGTAATCAAATTAAATAAGCCCTCGACAAAGGGCTTATTTTTTACATCATATTTGGATTAATAACTATTACTCACGGAGTTCCTGGCGGTGGTGGTGGTGGTGGAATCGGACTGTTATTACTAGAATAGTGGTGTCCATGCCCATGACCCGTCCAATAAGATTTACTCTGGGCCATTAATTTAAAACTCTGGATCGTGGGAACAGCAAACACTGTTGTCATCGTCAGCTTTTTCAGAAAATTCCGGCGGGTAATATTGGTATCTTCGTTCAATTCATTTCGTTTCATGGTTTATTTCCTGTTTAGTGTTTTTAATATACACTTTTTACAAATTGGAATCAACACACAATTTAATATCCAATCCAAAAACAGATATAACTACAATAGAAACAGAAACGGGAAATCCTTTGCTTTCGGATTCCCCGATAATGAATTAATGCGTCACTTATATGACTTTATGCACCAGGAGGCCGACCATCAGAATGAGCGAAACGATAATCAGCGCAACGCCGATATTGCCTTTTTTTATCTCTTCCCATTCGTCAATCGAACTGGACAGCCAGTCGAACACTTTGATTGCCAATCCAACGCCAAAGGAAAATCCCAATGACGCGACGATTGCCCAGCCGATTCCTCTCAGATACATCATTAACGTATACGACCATGAAAAAGGATCCATGAAATTCCTCCTTAATTGTTATTTTGCATATTAATCAAATTGAAGTTTGCGTACAAATTCCGATGAGGTCATCTCACCATTAACAAATTTCAGAATATTTTCTCTACTGGCGCTGGCGACAATATTCTCAATTCCTTTATATTCAACACTGACAACTACCGTCACTTTCTGGATCGGTT
>JAFGXZ010000337.1 GCA_016936335.1 Fidelibacterota bacterium | reverse complement strand
CGCCGATAATAGGCAATGAATAATGGCACTGCAGCTTTTTCACAGGTTTCAATCATCCGTTGACATTCGGTAAAACTGCAAGCCATCGGTTTTTCGACATAAACCGGTTTCGCTGCCTGAGCCACTTTTAACGTGTATTCCAAATGTGACGACGGTGGTGTCGCAATATAAATCGCATTTACATCAGGATCGTTGATCAGATGATCGGCATTATCGTACCATTTTGGGACATTATGACGACGGGCATAATCTTTGGCTAATTTCCCGTTACGTCGCATAACTGCGACCAGTTCGGAGTTATTTGCGTTTTGAAAACCGGGACCGCTTTTTTTTTCAGTTACGTTACCGCAACCAATAATTCCCCAACGAATTCTGTACATTCAAATTCCATTGTTAATATTCCAAATAAACCGGCAATAATCAGCGCGGAAGAAATTGTTACGATGCTAATTCAATTAATTATTGCGAACATCTTCCTTTATACGCTGAATATGTCCTCTGCCCAGACCTTTTACTTCACAGTCCAGTTCAAAATATTTACGAATTTTATCATCACCTAAAATTCCAAAACAATCAATAATCGCTGCCGGGTGACCGATCTGCTCCAATAATTCTTTCGGATCAAGATCCATATAAGCTTCATGTCGGACTGCCAGAATGACGGCCTTTACATCCTTTAAGGCCTTCCTTAAATCCTGTTCAATGCGCAATTCTTTCAGTTTCTCCTGATTTCGGAAAAAACGGGCTTTACTATGACCGGGGCTGGGATAGCTGTCCTGCATTTCGAACTCCCACCAATGCTGAACGTAGGGGTCATGGACACGGATATTTGCACCCATTTCGGCCAGTTTTCTGACAATAATTTCTGAGCCACTGTAGCGGGTATCACCGACGTCTTCACGATAGGCAGCACCCAGAATTAAGACTTCTGCTGCCGCGATTTGCTCTCCCATGTTTCGCAATGCATCCCGGGTCAGTTCAGCGACATGCAAACCGCGGGTATCATTAATGTCAATAGCCATAGGTGTCAGTTTAAAAATATCATCATTATAACCGAGAATGTGTTTATATGCCCAAACCCCGAGACCGCCATCTTTTGGAAGACAATAACCACCAATTCCCGGTCCGGGAAATATCATATTGCTATGGGTTGGCCGGACTTTGATGGCGTTGATAACTTTGATCAGGTCGACACCATTCCGTTCAGCATACAGGCTCCACTCATCCAGGAATGCCAGAATTGTCGCCCGATAACTGTTTTCGACGATTTTCGCTGTCTCTGATTCTATGGGACGGTCCATGACTGTCAAAGGGAATTTATCGGTATTGAGAACCTCATTAAGGAACTTTACCACCTTATCGCGGGCCTTATCATTGATTCCGCTGCAAACGCGCCAGAAATCCCTGATACTGGCAACATAATTCCGGCCCGGCATTACCCTCTCATAACTATGCGCCAGCAATGGATCGGATTTGATGCCTCTTTTTTTAAAAATATCTTTCATGATCGGAAATGCCACCTGTTCGGTGGTTCCCGGTGCGACAGTCGTTTCAATCAGTACCAGCGCTTCGGCCGGGATGTGTTCCGCAATGACACCAATTGATTGTTCCAATGCTGCCATATCGGTTTTACCGGACCGGACATCTCCCAGCGCTTCCTTGAGATAATCACATTGCACATCGACGACGACAACATCGGCCAGTTTCAGGACATCATAGGTGTATGTGGCTATCAGTGTTTTCTTTGCGTTTACACAGCGCTCGATCATTGGATCTACTTCCGGATCTTCGGCTTTCACCGGAGAAACACCTCTGTTCAACAACGGAATTTTCCAATAACTCCGTGCGCTGGGACGTTGCATACCAATCACAAATTTGGAAGGTTTTCCGTTCTCATCAACAGTATCAGCAACAATCGCAGCCATAACAGCCCCGACAAAGCCTACTCCCATCACCACAACAATTTCCCGTCCATTTTCCCGTTCAGTTTGAACGCGCTTTTTCAACATTTCAAATTCTGATGGATACTCTTCCTGACCGGGAATTCGAAATTTTTCACCACTTGGACTAATCGAAAACACTTCCGACATACTAACTCCTTTCTGGAATAAAATTAGATTTGCTGTCCTACTTTATAACAGCGTATGATTATTAAAATTGTGATCATTGATATTTTTCCTGACTCAAGTATAATAAAACTTTTACAAAAGGTCAGCATTTTTAAATTGAAAATGTTCTGCTTTGAAACAGAACATTTTTCTATAAATGATTTTTATTAACCCTTGCCTATTTCCGTTTATCCTTCGCCTTAGTAATAATCAGACCACTACCCTTCTTCCGGCCTTTAAACGTTGCCAGTACCTTCTCAGCATCAACAAAAGGCATTGCCAGGAAAGAAAAACTGTCCAAAATCTGAAGATCATTAATGGAATCGCCTTTTACACCGGATTTCTCAGTGATATATTTAATCAGTTTACGGGGAGTCAATCCATCCTTTCGGCCCTGGGTCACAAAAAGCCGGGTAGTTCCCTTATTATCAACGGTCGCTTCGGAAATTTCATTATATTGGGAAGTATCCAGTTCTGAATGAAAAGAATGTTTCAGAAGTCCGGCAATTATTTCTATTGGATCGGAATCGCGTATCAGATTGCGAGCCATATCAACATACACTTTTTCAGGTTTTGACGTTAAAAGGTTTTGCAGCTCGGTTTGAATTTTTGCCCGTTTTGAGTGAATGACATCACTTATATTCGGAAGAGTTGCTTTTGTGATTTTTGATTTGGCAATTCTTTGGATAAACTGGAGTTTTCGATACTCTGTCGGGGTAATGAACGTCACTGCGATCCCGGTTTTACCGGCCCGCCCGGTTCGTCCGATTCTGTGAATATAGGCTTCGGGATCCTGTGGTAATGAATAATTGATAACATGGGTTAAATCCTGAATATCGATTCCCCGGGCAGCCACGTCGGTAGCAATTAAAATATTGATCCGTCGGCTTTTAAATTTCGCCAGTATTTTTTCCCGGATAAATTGAGTCATATCGCCGTGCAGTCCATCAGCATCATACCCGCGCTCCATCAGGTGATTCGCGACAGTATCGACATCAACCTTTGTCCGGCAAAAAACAAGAGCGTAAATATCTTCTTCCATGTCGATGATCCGACACAGCGCTTCAAATTTATCGTACCGCTTCACTTCAAAGTAAATTTGATCAGTATCACTGACAGTCAACTGACCTTTACCGGTTTTTATCAGTTTGTACTCATTCATGTATTTTTGAGAAATGTCCAACACTTCGTCTGAAATTGTCGCAGAAAAAAGCATTGAGCGCTTATCGGCGGGAGTTTTATCCAGAATAGCTGAAACTTCTTCATGAAATCCCATATTCAACATTTCGTCGGCTTCATCAAGAACAAGATAGGATATTCTATCTAAACGAAGGGTTTTACGTCGGATATGATCCAGAATCCGTCCCGGAGTTCCGACAATGATGTCAATTCCCCGGGCTAAACTCTGAAGCTGTCGCTCGATAGATTGGCCGCCATAAATAGGAATAACAGTCAATCGTTTATTGCCTTTCAATGAATTAAATTCTTCAGCGACCTGAACCGCTAATTCCCTTGTCGGCGTCAGGACCAAAACCTGGGGATGTTTTTTCTTTTGATCCAGAAGGTCAATAATTGGAAGTGCAAAGGCTGCCGTTTTGCCAGTACCGGTCAGAGCCTGTCCGACAATATCCTTACTACCAGTCAGAATCGCCGGAATCACTTCGATTTGAATTGGCGTTGGTTCCTCAAATCCGCGTTCCTTGACAATTTGTAGTAAATCCTCAGATAAGCCGAGGTCTTTAAATGTGGTCATGTTTATCTGAATCCTTTCGCAGGGTACATCGCTATCGGCGTTTTTGCTTATCAGCCGATGGTAAGACATTAAAAATAAAGCGGTTAAAAATCGTCGAAGGTTACATTATTTTCCAGAGGAAACAAAGAGAAAAATGAAAATCAACTATGGGATTTAAGTATTATTTATGGGATTATATTTTCCAGATTTCCTCGGCATATTCATTGATTGTGCGATCAGAAGAAAATTTTGCCATGTTGGCCGTATTGATAATCGATTTTCGAGTCCAGCTGGTTTGGTCAAGATATACATCGTCAACTCTCCTTTGAGCACTCATGTATGCATCAAAATCAGCAAGAACCATAAAATGATCACCCTTATTAACCAGTGTTTCGAAAATGGGATTAAATAATCCGGGCTGATCATGACAGAAAAAGTCACTTCGAATCAACTCCATTACCTGATTTAAAAGCGGATTGCTTTTTAAAATTGCCTTCGGATCATAGCCGTTTTGCTTTGTTTTTGCCACCTCATCCGCCGTCAAACCGAAAATAAAAATATTGTCCTTCCCAACTTCTTCCATAATTTCAATATTAGCGCCGTCGAGAGTTCCAATTGTCAGAGCACCATTCAGCGCCAGTTTCATATTTCCAGTCCCGGAAGCTTCCATTCCGGCAGTGGAAATCTGCTCAGACAGCTCACAGGCCGGAATGATTCGCTCAGCCAGGGAAACATTGTAATTTTCAATAAAATGAAAATTAAGAATGTCTTTTGTCGCTGAGTCGTTGTTTACAATCTCGCCGACACAGTTGGCCAGTTTTATAATCAATTTTGCCAGCTGATAACCGGGCGCTGCTTTACCACCGATCATTATAGTTCGCGGAACCTGTATAGCATTAGGATTTTCTTTCAGCAACAAATATTCGGCAATAATTCGCAGGACATTCAGCAACTGACGTTTATATTCATGCAAGCGCTTGATCTGAACATCAAACATGGATTCGGGATTAATTTTTATATCTTTGGAATCGAGCAAATATTTGAAAAACGCTAATTTATTGCGCTGTTTAACTGCTTTCCATTTCGCTTGAAATTCCGGATCATCCTTATAGGCATCAATTTTTTTAATTTCACTAAGGTCTTTTTTCCATGAATCTCCGATACTGTCACTGATCAAAGCCGCCAGAGCACTATTGGCCTGATTTAGCCATCTCCGCGGTGTAATACCGTTGGTTTTATTGTTTACCCGATTGGGAAAAACCTGCAGAAAATCCTTAAACAATTCTCTCTTCAGGATGTTAGTGTGTAATGCAGATACACCGTTTATGGAATGACTTCCGACAAAGGCCAGACTGGCCATTCGAACCATTTTTCCATTATCTTCTTCAATGATTGACATCTTGCGCATCCGATCAAGATCATTCGGAAATTTTAAGAGTACCTGTTTAAGAAACCATGAATTAATTTCATAAATAATTTCCAGGTGCCGCGGTAGGATTCTGGATAATAATTCAAGCGGCCACTTTTCCAATGCCTCGGGCAGTATGGTGTGATTGGTATAGGCAATTGTCCTGTTTGTGATATCCCATGCTTCATCCCATTTCAAAGCTTCTTTATCCATCAGAATCCGCATCAGCTCCGGTATTGCCAGGGTCGGATGAGTATCATTTAAATGAATCGCAACCTTATCGGGCAGTGTG
>JAFGXZ010000336.1 GCA_016936335.1 Fidelibacterota bacterium | reverse complement strand
ATAACTGTTCGGAGGAATAATGCACTCATCTGCGACGATTGTGTCAAACAACAAATCGTTCATTTTTTTCGGATCAATAACAAGCCCATCGGCTGTTTTTAATATCTTGAATTCATTAGCAATTCGCATATCGTAACCATACGCTGAAATTCCAAAAGAGATTACTCCCTTACTAACCTGTCCTTTTTCAAACGGTTCAATCATCTTGTGTTTTTCACACATTTCCTCAATCCACCAGTCAGGTCTCACACTCAAACTCAGACTCCTATTGCTTTATTATTTCAATGACTCTACGTGCTTCCGGTAATACCATTTGGGTAACTTTTTCCAATGAATCATCAACAGTTAATCCGGCTGCGAAAAAATGTCCGCCACCGCCGAATTTCCGGGCAATATCATTGACTACAATTTTGCCTTTTGACCGAAAATTCACGCGAATTTTCCGCGCTTCGACTTCCAGAAACATAATCGCAACTTCGACCCCTTTAATCGATCGGATAAAATCCGTGAAGCCGCCGATTTCATCCAGATGTGCACCGGCACTTCTCAAATCCTTCTGCGAAATCGTGAACCATGCCAGCTGTCCATCAATTTCATATTGGACGGTTTGAAGAATCCTTCCCAGCAAAGTCATTCGCTGACGGGAATAACTCTCATAAACAAGTTTAAAAATATCATTCGGCTTAATGCCAAATTCAAGTAGTTCAGACGCAAGTTGAAATGCCTTTTTATTGGCATTCTCAAACCGAAATGAACCGGTATCGGTCATCAAACCCACATACACCGCTTCGGCAATCGGTTTATCGATATATGTACTATCGATTTCTTTTATCAATTCATAAATCAGGCAGGTAGTCGCTGGCGCTTTGTCATCCACAACTTTAAAATTGCATACGATATGATTTTCTGGATGATGGTCTATACAGATACTTGGGATATTTAATTTGGCCAGATCATTACCCAATACTCCGGTCCGTGTAATTCCACCAACGTCAAAGATAACAATCATATCGAATTCTTTTAGTCTCGAAAAATCACTTATGGGATTGTATTGCTGAATGATCATTTCAGGATCAAGAAAAGCGTACTCTTGGGGTAATTTCGAGCTGTTAATAATTTCAGCGGTAATATTCATTTTCCGCAGACAGTAATTCATCGCCATTTCTGATCCGATTCCATCACCATCTGGATTCACATGTGTCGTCAACAGGATTTTTCCAGCTGATTGTAATTGTTGTATGATCGGTTTCCAGTTGTGTTGCATCATAATTTCAAATTAAAATGGTAATAAATATACCTTTTTACAGATAAATATCAAACGTCTAATCAACCGGGATATGGTAGTGTTCAATTTACGGATAAAGCGGGTTATTGTTCCCTGTAAGACACGATATCGATACCTTCCTTACCCAATTCGCCGGACATCTCTTTAAAATGATTTCACGGTCGGTTAGGAATGAATTCCGGTCGTGCCATCCATTTCCATAATTCGGACATATTAATAGATACATTATGCACGAATATGCTAAGAAAAAAAATCACCGCTATTCTGCTTTTTTTGATATTATTCACAAATATTACCATTTTTCCCTAAAACGAAGAAGCAGATAGGCCATTGAATAAAAGAAACCGGCAACCATCAGTGATACTGTATATCCGGCATTAAAAGCGATCAGAATAATAAGGGTAGATCCGATAGTAGAAGCAATGCCATTGACAGCAAAACCCCAGTCCACCAATGTAGCAACCCGGCTGACAGCCTTTGGAAAGGGCATGCCCATAAAAAAACCCAGTGGTAAGATTAGAATCATTGTTATCAACATGCGTGGAACAATTGCAAGAACTCCAAAGTAATATTTCAATCCATTAAAAACGGTAACATCAAGCAGTAACCAAACAACGATTCCGACAAAGGGCATCCAGTCTTTGGTTTTTGCTGAAAACCGGCTGCCAATACCGGAACCGATCAATAATGTCGTCAGAATAACAATTAAAGTATATGCCGATGGTCCAATAAACAACGTATACTTTTGAATTAAAATGATTTCCAGCATCATAAAAGCCATGCCAATGGTAAAAAAGTACAACCAGGGAATTACCTTTAATTTTTTCCCGGCTAATGCATAGGGTAATAAAACCAGCGGCAATATAAATACAATAACGACGGCCAATATAATCAAGATGATAATTCTGGAAAGTGGGAACCCGAAGAATTCATAGGGCTTTACAGATTTCAATTCGGATAGTTGAACGTTTTTCCAAAGGCCCAGTTGAGCGCTGAAAGGTCTGTCATCCGTCGAAGGTGATATGTTAATCGGGCTTTCAGCTTGTAATTGCTGCCACCCCTCTTTCACAATCCGATTGATCAGATTGTCACTCAGACTATCAGCAGCCGGGTAAAGCAGGTGAATATCATTAAATGTCGCACTCGATAATTCACCAAAAGCATTTTGACGAATTTCCGGAGTCAGCGCCTGTTTTGATACAAACAGAATTTTTCGCCTCATTTTTGGTAAATCATAGACAGCAAAATGATCATCAGCATTCGGAATTCCCAATTCTTTCATGGCATCCTGGAATTCCGTGACAAGGCGTGGTACGTAGAACTGGTGTTCCATCATCATGAATCCGCTGTCACTTAACGCGTTCCAATAATCCTGAAATGCTTCGGTGGTGAACAGATAATTTTCGGCCAAAGCAAAGGAACCCGAGGCAAATGCGGCAAAGGTGTTGGAACTAAGCGAATAAATAACATCAAATTGATTGATATGGCGTCGCACATAAGCGCGGGCATCTTCGGTAATCACCTTGACTCGTGGATCATTATAGATATTTCCTGAATATTCCGCCAGTTCACCATCCTTCATCATGAAATTGATATAAGGATTGACTTCAACAGCGTGCACATCGGTTGCACCTGCTTGCAATGCCTGCAGTACATCTGTTCCGCCTCCGGCTCCAAGAGACAGGAAAGTACATGAATCAAATTGTTGAATAAGATAACTCACGTCGATACCAAACGAAAACTTCAGTGAATCCGGTTTATTAAAGTCGCCATCAAAGGGATATATCGGTGAATTGGCAACATTATCAATCTCGATTCCCCGATAAAATCCATCAAAATCATAGATTTTTAGTTTTGCCATCGCGTCCCAATGAGTAAAAATTACCTTAGCCCGATCCTCACGATTCGATTTCAACAATGTTTCACTGTTTATACTAAAAATGATCAATACGATCACAAGTAAAACCGGCAACATTCGTTTCCAGGTCGGTGCAATAATCAGTGCTGAAAGAATAACCGGCAAGGCAATCAGAAATGTTGCATTCT
>JAFGXZ010000335.1 GCA_016936335.1 Fidelibacterota bacterium | reverse complement strand
TTGAGTGTTTTAAATTGAATCAGTGGATATTTGTAACGAAATTTCCCATCATTCAGGTGGTTATGGATCAGTTCATACTTCGGAAATTGACGGGCAATAGTTCCCCTGAATTTGGGAACCTCAAAATCATTCATCGGATTATTGGGAAACTGAACCTGAATCAGAGAAACGATAGCCGCGGGCTCCATATCACTCTGCTCCTATTGTAATTAATACAGCTATGATTTTTTGCTGGTAAGACAGGACGTAAGGGTAAATGTTAAAAAGAATGCACATGACAAAAGCGATCCTTTGTTTATTAACGTAAACATTCTTTCAAATACCTGCCTGAAAATGGACTGGCATCGCAATTTCAGGCGAACATTACCCTTTCCCTGTTTGAATTTAAAAAAAATATTGAATGTGTAAAGGTTTTTTTTTACCTGACCGAGAAATTTCTATTTCACTTTGATTTCCTGAATTTGCCGGCGTATTTCCTGGCGTTTCTTTTGCAATTGTGAGAGTTCTAAAACCAGGGCAATAGTATCTTCCTGCTTCTTTTCCGCTTCCTTAATCCTGGATCTCAGTTCCCGGATGGATTTCTCCAATTGGTCTGACATGAGCACCGTCATACAATCGATAATCAGTTTGGCAACATCTTCCGCTTCCTGGTATTCCTGGGAAGATTCGGAATCGATGATCAGCCGGGAAAGGTAGATTTTTTCAGTATCGCTCCACTCCCGGTCAAAAAGTTCAGCCGGCGATACATTACGGTTTGTTTTTAAGAAATCATAAAGGACTGCGGCAATTGCCGAAAGCGCCGGATGTTTAAAACCGGCCAGGGGAATATTATTCAAAATAAATGTAATCGGGTCATCCAATCCGGTTAATAGCAATTTCAACAACTCAAATTCCGCCTTATCCGTGACCGACGTAATCTGGAATACCGGTCCCGGACCGGATTTCTTCTGTTCGTTCCCGCTTCGTTTACGCCGGTAAACATTTCGAATCTGGGCCAGGATACGCTCTTCCTTCAGGCTGAGTTCCTCGGCCAGTTCCTTGACAATAAAATCGCGGGTCACCGGATTGACGACTTCACTGATTTCCTGGATTAGCGTATCCACAAACTGCGCTTTTGAAGCCGGTGTATTGAGTTCATTTTTATTGTTTTTGATATAATAATTAATAAACTGCGGGCTTTCACTGTACAGGCGTTGGAAGGCTTCATTGCCTTTTTCCTTTACAAATGAATCCGGGTCATCGTTTTCGGGCAGCTGGATAGCTCGTACGTCAAATCCCTCCTTTAACAGCATAAAACCGGCTCTTTCGGTCGCTTTCTGGCCGGCGCTGTCACCATCATAACACAACACTGTTTTGGTCGTAAAGCGTTTAAGGAGCCGGGCATGGTGTGCATTTAATGCCGTACCCGATCCCGCCACAACATTTTTTATTCCTGAAGTATAAAATCGCAGAAAATCCGTATAACCTTCAACGATGATCGCTTCTTTTTCTTGTTGAATAGCCGTTTTGGAATGTTCCAAACCATAGAGTGTACCGCTTTTAAAATAGATCGGCGTTTCCGGGGAATTCATATATTTAGCCGGTTCTTTCGGATCCATCGTCCGGCCGCCAAAAGCAACAATTCGACCGGAAACATTACAAATCGGGAACATGATACGGTTACGGAAGCGATCCAGAAACCGATCATCTTTTTTTATAAACAACCCGGATTTATCAATGATCCTGGGCTTGTATTTCTTCTGATCAATCTGCCCGTACAAACCATCCCACTCATCGGGTACGAATCCCACCGAAAAATGCTGCAGGACAGTCTTGTCAAAGCCTCTGTCCAACAGATAATTCAATGCTTTTTTACCTTTATCGGAATTCAATTGACGAATAAAATAATCTCTGGCAATTTCATGAATCTCATATAACAGGGCAGTTTCACCTTTTTCAAAATCATCTTCGCCTTTTTCCCATTGAATCTCGATACCGTAGCGTTCCGCCAGTCGCTTTAAGGCGTCAACATAGTCAATATTTTCATGCTCCATGACAAAGGTCACGGCGTTGCCGCCTTTACCGCAACCAAAGCAATGGAAAATACCCTTCGCCGGATTCACACTGAAGGACGGTGTTTTTTCCTCGTGAAACGGACAGAGACCAAAATAATTGCGGCCTCGTTGTTTTAACTGAACGACGTCGGATACCACATCCAGAACGTCTGCCCGGTTTTTAATCTGCTCTACAATATTAGCGGGGATTTTTGCCAAGTGTCCTCTGATTTGTTATTGTCGCTATAATTCCGCAATCGTTACACCGGTGCCGCCCTGATCGAATTTCTCGAAGTAGAACTTACGCACACCGGGGGTCTTTTTCAACACATCAAGGGTCATTTTCTGAAGCGCTCCCGACCCTTTTCCATGGATTATCTGAACCTGGTTCAAACCGGCTAAAAGTGCCCGGTCCAGAAAACGCTCAAGTTCATCCCGGGCCTCTTCGAAGCGTTTCCCCCGCAAATCCAGACGGTAAGACGTCAGACCCTGAACCTGCGCCGAGACAACTATAGGCTGCAATTCATTTTCCGGAACATTAGCCGTCTGAATAAGCGCATCTAATGAAATCCAGACGGTTTTCCCGTTGACAGAAACCGCTGCCCGACGTTTATCAGTCTGAATATCCGTTATCTGCCCGATTCCGGAAATACCCTCGACACGGACAGAATCACCAATAGTATAACTACTTTTAGTAATTTCAGATTGCGGTTTTTTTACT
>JAFGXZ010000048.1 GCA_016936335.1 Fidelibacterota bacterium | reverse complement strand
TGCCATCCCCATCCTGCAGATTCTTTATAAAAAAATAACTGCTGAAACACAATCGCGCACAAGCTCGCAAACAGGCAGAAAGATAAAAGCTTTGATCGTAACCCCTACCCGTGAATTAGCGATTCAGATCGGTGAAAGTTTTGCAGCTTACGGAAGATATGCCGGCCTGCATCACACCGTGATCTATGGCGGAGTCTCACAATTACGTCAAACCACAGCCTTGAAAAGAGGTGTGGATATTCTGATCGCGACGCCCGGCCGATTACTTGATCTCATGAACCAGGGATTTATTCAGCTTCGTAATATTGAGATATTTGTGCTGGACGAAGCCGACCGTATGCTTGACATGGGTTTCATTCATGATGTCAAAAAGATCATTGCTTCTTTGCCAGAAAAACGGCAATCTCTGTTCTTTTCAGCTACCATGCCACCGGCGATTATTACCCTGGCCAGAACCATTCTGAACAACCCCGTCAAAGTCGTGATTGCGCCGGTCGTTTCCACGGCAGAGTTAATCTCTCAATATCTTTATTACGTAGATAAAAGCAATAAAAGTGCATTGTTACTCCATATCTTGAAAGACCGATCGCTCGCTACTATACTGATATTTACACGCACCAAATACGGCGCCGATAAACTTGCCCGCTTTCTGCAGAAAAACGGTATTCGGGCTGAGGCTATTCATGGCAATAAATCCCAGGGCGCCCGTCAACAGGCATTGAGCAATTTCAAAAACGGCAAGATTCGGGTTCTTGTGGCTTCCGACATTGCCTCACGAGGACTGGATATCGATGATCTTTCATGTGTAATCAACTACGAAATACCGAATATACCAGAAACCTATGTCCATCGGATTGGTCGGACAGGTAGGGCTGAAACCGCCGGAATCGCCATTTCATTTTGTGATGCGGAAGAGGCAGCCTACCTGCACGGAATTCAGGCGCTTCTGCCGACCATGATTCCGGTTGTCGATGATAATCCCTACCCTATGCTTGAGGTCGTAACACCTCATCCCACCCGAACCCGAAGATCATCTGGAACAACGTATTCCGGAAGATTCGAGCATCGATCACGACGGCGATCCACTTCTCATAGAAGATAAGAAAACTGGGATCGAATGATTCCAATTATACAGAATAATGTGACATAATCCATTATATTTGTGGATAAAGTGATCTCTAAGATATAGATTCAAAATCAGAATATTAGACCAATTATGAGATCCATACTTTACCAGAAAATCTACAATATTGTTAAACACATCCCCTTTGGCCACGTCGCCACCTATGGACAGATCGCAGTACTGGCCGGCATTCCCGGTAATGCCCGGCAGGTGGGTTATGCCATGCATGCTCTTCCCGATGACAGTGACGTACCCTGGCATCGGGTAGTCAACGCCAGGGGCGAAATCAGCATCCGCTCCGATCCATTTTACGCAAATATTCAGCGTCATCTCCTGAATGCAGAGGGAGTTACTTTTAATAAAAATGGCAGAATTTCACTGGAACATTTCTTGTGGCAGACAGAATAGCTGATTTGCTAAAATCAAAGATACCAAATATAAATACAGTCAATAAATTGTTCACCATCCACTGAATATAATTGCTGATTTCCTTGTTTAAAATCCTTATTATAGCTATGAAATATTATCAGAAATGGACTTAGCTATATGAAAATCCTGCTTGTATCCAGCTCCGTAACAGTATTTGGTTTAGATCGTGTAACCCGGCTTCCTAACCTGGGCTTGTGCTCCATTGCCGGAAATTATGATTGTCCCGATGACGAGATCAAGATTCTTGATCTGGTTGTTGCAAAAGAGCCTGAAAAAACATTTCTGGCAACCCTTACATCATTTCAACCTGAATTGGTTGGATTCAGTTGTATGATTTTCCAATTTTCAGAAATTGTCCAACTCGCCAGGATTGTTAAAAAATTTTACCGCGATATTACGACCATTTTGGGTGGATATTATGCAACCGTCGATTATGATAACATTTTTGATTATCAGGGATGTGATGCGATTGATTACATCTTACGCAATGAATGCGAAAAATCATTTAATGATTTGATAAAAAGTATCAAATCCGGAATTGGCTTTGAAAACATTTCAAGTCTTAGCTATCGGAGCAATGGTCAGATTATCCACAATCCATGTTCAGGAGTTCTGGATATTGACGAATTATCATTACCAAAACGCAGCGCTCGAATTATTAAAAAGGGATTCCATTTTATGGGAATTCCTGCCGATACCATCGAAACATCACGGGGTTGTCCCAATAATTGTAAATTCTGCAGTATAACACAAATGTACGGAACAACCTTTCGAACATTCAAATTCGAACGGGTGCTCGCTGATATTCAGGACGCTAAAAATCACGGTGCAAAATTACTTCTCTTTACAGATGACAATATCACTATCGATGGAAAACGGTATCTCGAACTCTGTGACGCAATTATAAATTCGGGATTGAATGACATCATTTATATCACCCAGGCCAGTATTACCGGAATCAAGAAAACGCCCGGATTAGCTGAAAAAATGGCGAAAGCCGGTGTAAAATTTGTGCTATTAGGTATCGAAAATATAATAGAAGAGAATTTATCTATCACCGCTAAATCCAAGCGCAACACCAAATCAGATATTCAAGATGTAATACATGACCTTCGGAAATCTGGGATAATTGTCATCGGTACTTTTATATTAGGAAATCCCAATGATACTGAAGAGACAATGGTAGCAAATTATGAATTTGCCAATGAAATAGATATTGATATACCCTTTTTTCTTTTATTGACGCCTTTCCCAAGAACAAAAATTCGGGAAGAATTATTAGAAGCCGGTTTAATAACGAATCTTAATGATTATTCAAAATATGATATGTTTCAGGCAAATGTCAGAACTCATTATCTGTCTCCGGAACGTCTGTTTGAATTACGCGAAGAAATTTCCTTCAGGATTCTTAAAAAGCCATCCAGAATTATACGTTTAATTTTATTACGACCAAGCTATCTTTTTAAAGTGGCTATCGATCATATTATTCATCATCCCGGTGAAATATTTAATTATTTAAAAGGAATGTTTCGTTAAAAATTATGGGCATCTCTACGTTATAGCGACTTCAATATACACCACCATAACACATTTGTTCATGACTTGGTTTAGTTGAAATTCATCCTTAGATTTACACGATTATAATCCCAGTACAAAGAGGAAAATACCGACATGAAATTTAAACTAACACTGTTCATCTCAGGATTACTTTTTTTATCGTCGATATCTACAGCGGAAACGGTACCTAAATATGAATTCCGGGCGACCTGGATAGCCACTGTGTTACGGCTCGATTGGCCGAAATCATCAACTGTTTCCACCCAGAAATCCCAATTAATCAGCATACTGGATAACATGCAAAAAGCGAATTTTAATGCCGCTATTTTTCAGATCAGGCCTGTTTGCGATGCCTTTTATGCGTCCGATATTGAACCCTGGTCCAATTGGTTAACAGGAACCGAAGGTCAAGCACCTAGTCCCTACTATGATCCCCTGGAATTTGCCATTGAAGAAGCCCATAAGCGTGGGATCGAACTGCATGCCTGGTTCAATCCATATCGAGCAAAAAAAGGAAGCAGTGACGGGACTTCCGCCGATCATGTTTTTAATAAACATCCCGAGTGGATTCTGGCAGTCGGCAGTAAAAAGAGTTCTGATAATCGTTATTATGCTCTGGATGAGCAAGAAACGAACGACACTAAAGGGACAGATTATATTCTTAATCCCGGCCTGGCTGTCGTGCGGGAATATGTTCTGGGCGTAATTATGGACGTTGTCAACCGCTATGATGTAGACGGTGTTCATATGGATGACTATTTTTATCCTTACAGTGGTATCACCAATGAAGATCAGACGACTTTTGTTGAAGAAAATCGCGGTTTTTCAAACATCGGGGATTGGCGCAGGGATAATGTCAATCTATTAATCGAATCAATTTACGATAGCATCAGAATTATTAAACCCGATGTCAAATTCGGAATGAGCCCTTTTGGTATCTGGAAAAATGGAGTACCCGACGGCATTGTTGGAACGAGTTCTTACAGCGCCATTTATTGTGATCCTATCGCATGGCTGGACGGACACTATATTGACTACCTGACACCCCAATTATACTGGCCCTTTGGTGGTGCTCAGGATTATGGA